>CAZZGG010000004.1:1655-59554 GCA_964654125.1 uncultured Oscillospiraceae bacterium | reverse complement strand
ATACTACGGACGCGGTATTTGTTTGCCTTTTTGGTTCCGGCTTGTCCGGGTTAGGATTATTGCTACTATATAATAAGATTAACTTCTGCTAACCGGTCAGCTTTGTTGCTCGGGCTACTGATAAGTCGATGTTCAGCCAGTATGCTGGAAGAGCAAGTAAAATTAGGAGGTTTCCCATGATTGAAAAAGCGTATCCTTACCGCACAGGTGAAGCAAAAGTTATTGAAAGAATTCTTGACGAAAAGGCCATTGGCATCAATCACATAATCTTGCCGCCAGGTGACAGGCTGCCTGAGCATTACTCCAATGCTCCTGTCTACATGGTCGTGGCAAGAGGACGCATCTCACTGCAACTGGATGAGCAGGAGCGGCATGATTACGATGCGGGCAACATCATCACCATCCCGCACAAAACCAAGATGAATGTGACCAATGAAAGTGATCTGGTAACTGAGCTTTTTGTACTCAAGGCACCGGGTCCGACTTCTTTTACCTGACTCTTATTCGTTGTAATTGACTTCGACTGGTTGACGTATTTGGGCTGATTCCATAATGGCCAGCAAAGCCAGGCTGGTGTGGGCGGCATCCTCTATGCTGACCGGGAAGGGCTGGCCATCCAACAAACGGTCAATGAAGCTGCCAATACTGGCAAAGGCAAAACCTTTTGGCTCGCCAAAGATATGGTGCTGGACAAGGATGTCCGGCACCTGGGTTTTTTCTTCTGTATATTTTTGGATCAAGTTATGGTTGCTGGTGTCAATGCTGATCATGCCCTTTGTGCCTAAAAGAGTGCACTTCATGTCATTGACATTGGGATTGCCATCCGGTGTGATCCAGCCGTTTTCCATCTGGGCGATACCGCCGCTGGCAAACTCCAGGCTGCTTTGATAGATATCAATGGTGTCAATGCCTTTTTCCTGGAGTAAACCCTGTCTGGCCAGGGCATAAACCCGGGTTACCTCACTGGCAAAAAGCCAGCGCAAGGTGTCGAGGCTGTGGCTGCCTAGAAACCAGAGGATGGACGACTGGGCGGCCCAGGGCAGGAGATCAGTTGCCACCCACTTGATATCGTTCAGGCGAAAATATGCGCTGTACAGATCACCTAATTCGCCATTGGCAATGGCTTGGTGAGCCAGGTTGAAAGGTGGATTCCAGCGGTTGTGCAGGTCGACCATGGCCCTGACTTTGTGTCTGGCCAAAGCTTCCTTGATGCGAAAAACATCCCTCCTGCTGGTGGCCAGGGGCTTTTCGATTAATAGATCCCGGCCGGCAGCAGCAGCAGCCACTGCAATATCGGCATGGGCGAAATCCGGTGTGACAATGGCCACAGCATCACATGGAGATTTGGCCAGCATTTCCTTGTAATCTTGATAACAGCCGGGGATAGCCAGCTTATCTGCCAGCTGCCTGGCCCGATCAATATTCTGGTCGCAAATCGCGATGGTTTCAGCATAAGGATGGGCCTGGTAAATGCGGGCATGGTTTTCTCCCCAGGTACCGGCACCGACTATGGCCATTTTGATCTTTTGGTTCAGCATAAATATCCTCCTGATCAGGCAGCCTTGCTGCAGCCCCAAGCTTGCACTAGATTAATAGTAACACAAAGCCAGATCCACTTGACCCTAGCTGCAGCTAGGTTAAAATAAAACCAGGTAAGCTAGGCGCTGGTTCTTAAGACTGGCAGTTACAAAGGAGCGACAAATGGCAAAGATTACTTTTATTGGAGCAGGCAGTTTTGGTTTCACACGCAGTCTGGTGCGTGATATTTTGTCTTTCCCGGCTTTTGCCGATGCAACAATCGCCCTGATGGATATCGATCCCCAGAGATTGGATATGATCAAGCAGGCTGTTGATAAGATCGTGGCGGCAGGTGGATATCCGGCCAAGGTCATTGCCACCCAAGACCGGGCCGAGGCCCTGGAAGGCGCAGATGGTGTTGTCTGCACCATCCTGGCTGGCAATGTTTCAGTCTGGCGCCATGACATTGAAATCCCCAAGCGTTATGGTGTCGATATCAATGTCGGTGACACCAGAGGACCAGCTGGCATCTTCCGCGCCCTGCGTACCATTCCCGTCATGCTGGAGATCAGCCGGGATATTGAAAAATATTGCCCGCGGGCCATCTTCCTTAACTATACCAACCCCATGGCCATGCTCTGTAAGGCCATGCTCACGGAGACCTCTGTCCGGGCCACCGGCCTTTGCCATAGTGTCCAGGGCACAGCAGAAATGCTGGCCGGCTGGATTGGGGCACCCATGGATGAAGTTACCTATCTTTGTGCTGGAATCAACCACCAGGCCTGGTATCTGGATTACCGCTGGAAGGACCAGGACGCTTATCCCCTGATCCGTCAGGCTGTTGAGCGAGCAGAGATCTATAATGAAGAGATCGTGCGCAATGAGATGTTCCGCCATCTGGACTACTATGTCACAGAATCAAGCGGGCACAACTCAGAATACAATGCCTGGTTCCGCAAACGCCCTGACCTGATCGAAAAATACTGTACCCACGGGACTGGCTGGAATCCCGGTGTTTATGCCTATATCCTGGACCGCTATCTGGAACGTGAGCAGAGCTGGAAAGATGATATCAACACCTGGCTGGCAGAGCCGGAGGTGAACCTTGAGCGCGGCAATGAATATGCTGCTTCCATCTTCAATGCAACTATCGGGGACGGACAGCTCTATGAATTCAACGGTAATGTCTTAAACAGGGGCCTGATTGAAAATCTGCCGGCTGACTGCTGTGTTGAAGTGCCGGTCATGGCCAGCAAGCGTGGCTTCAGCCCGATTGCCATCGGCAAGCTGCCGGCCCAGCTGGCGATCCTGAATAATCTCAGTGCAGCCTGTGAAGACCTGGCTGTGGAGGCTGCTATCGAAGGTGATGCACGCAAGGTCTTCCATGCCATCTGCTATGACCCTCTCACATCTGCTGTGCTGAGCCTGGAGGAGATCCGTCAGATGACAGACGAAATGTTGCAGCAGAATAAAGACTGGCTGCCCCAGTTCAATAAACTCTGATCTGTCAAAGGAAGCTGATCCTGTCACCGGTCCTGAGCCAAAGGCAGCGTTCCCCGAAGACTTCTTTCAGATAGCAGCTGGCAGTAGTGCCGCTGCAATGCAGGGGTATCAGATATTGCAAGTCCAGCTCTTTTATAACAGCGGCCAGGTCTGCCAATTCCCCAATACTGGCCTGGCCCAGGTGCAAGCCACCCAGGATAGCCTGGATGGGCTCGTCCGGGAATAGCTGCTTGAGATGGGCCAGGCTGGTGGCAAGACCGGGATGGCAGCAGCCAAAAATGATGACCAGACCCTTTTTTTGACGGATGATAAGTACCTGTTCGTCCAGGAAGGGGTCTGGTTTTTGCTCGCCCGGTTTTTTTAGCAAAAAGCCGGGACTGGCTTGATTGGATTTTATTTCACTACAGAGCCAGACATTTTCAGCCAGGGCCAGACTGCCTTTATTGTAGTGGATATTGCCGGCCAGATAAGGCAGGTCGGCCGGCTGCCAGCCCAGACCGACTGGCCTTGGCGATCCCCCTGGCTCAGCAACAGCATAACGGCTGGCAAAGGCATCCGGATGGACAAAAAACTTCGGCCTGCTAGTGCCAGCCGGGAAAGCAGCAAAGCCATTGCCATGATCATAATGGCCGTGGCTGAGCACCAGGCCGTCAGCCTGGCCTAGATCAATCCCTAACCTGCCAGCATTATGCAAAAAAACAGTCGACTGGCCGGCATCAAAAAGGATCTTGCTACCGGGCAATTCCAGCCATAAAGACAGGCCGTGTTCAGCCAAAAGGCCAGGCCGGCGCACAGAGTTTTCAGTTAAGATTGTCAGTTCAAGCATAACTATTTCTCCCACAAGCAGTTGCTGCTCATTCCATTATGAGCAAATGACAATTAAAAAACAAGCAGCGAGCTTCAGGATAAAAATAAATGAGAATTAGGCAAAATGTTAATTTAATTATACAATAAATCGTGATCAGGCTAAGGCATGCTCCAGGCAAGAAGCTGTCTTTTGCTTAAAGCGGAAGAAGTCTAAAATACCAGTAAAAAAACAAGGAAAACCACTACATACTGTATCTTTAGTAGTTGACAGCTACAAGATACAGTTATAAGATTAATTTACCAAAAATATATTATGACATATAAGCTTAATAAAACTGTGCCGGCCGACCTTTGCCGGCATTAATATTCTAAGGAATTTAAAAAGACAGCTGCCAAGCGGAAAGGACAAGGCCATGGCTAGACTAAATGATATGATAACCCGCCATTTCACCCGGGAACTGGAGGATCAACCAGACAAGACAGTCTATGATTTGTTCAGCTGGGAAAAACGTGACGTTTTGCTGCTGGATTATAAAACTGGTAAGACCTTGACAGATATGAAGGACCTGGAGTTTCCAGCCCACTATTCACAAAGTGCCTGCGATATCATCGCGTCTAAATATTTCCGCAAAGCCGGTGTTCCGACAGCAACTGGAGCTGAGACCAGCATGCGCCAGGTTGCCCACCGTATGGTGGACTACTGGGTGTCAGCCCTGGTGGATGAAGGCTTGATCAAACAAGACCAGTACCAGATCCTTTATGATGAACTGGTTTTTGCCCTCC
Source organism: uncultured Oscillospiraceae bacterium (assembly GCA_964654125.1). Classification (GTDB taxonomy): domain Bacteria; phylum Bacillota; class Clostridia; order Saccharofermentanales; family UBA5734; genus JAAYBY01. The sequence continues at coordinate 54,943 of CAZZGG010000004.1, read as the reverse complement.
TGGCCCAGATGTTTGCCCCCAATTCACCGCAATGGTTCAATACAGGCCTCAAGCGTAGCTATGGCATCGCTGGCGGCAATAATGGCTATTTTTATTATGATGAAGCCAAAGGCCAGGTGGTGGCGACTGAAGATGACTACACCCGCACCCAGGCTTCAGCCTGCTTTATCTTGTCAATTGAAGATAAACTGCTTGGGCCCCATTCCATCTCTGAGGAATATGTCACAGAAACCCGTCTTTTCAAGGGTGGCTCAGGTACCGGCACCAATTTTTCAGCGATCAGGGCTGAAGGTGAGGCCTTGTCCGGTGGTGGAGCCTCGTCCGGCCTGATGAGCTTTTTGCGTGGGCTGGACCGCAATGCCGGTGCTATTAAATCAGGTGGCACAACCCGGCGGGCAGCCAAGATGTGCAGCCTGGATATCGACCACCCTGAAATAGAAAATTTTATCCTCTGGAAGGCCAAAGAAGAAGACAAGGTTGTTGCCCTGGCCAAGATGGGCTATGACGCTGACATGGACGGTGAAGCCTATCAGACGGTTTCAGGCCAGAACAGCAATAACTCGGTCCGCCTGACCGACGAGTTCATGAACAAGGTAGCCGGGCTGGACCAGGAGCCGGATAGCACAATAACCCTGCGTGGCCGCAAAGATAAAAAGGTTGATCGCGCTGTGGCTGTCAGCCATTTGTGGCAGACCTTCAATGAGGCAGCCTGGCGCTGTGCTGATCCGGCACCTCAGTTCACAGACACTTTTAATGAGTGGCACACCTGCCCGGCTGGTGAAGACGGTCAGATCGGGGCGCGTCACAATAAGATCAATGCCACCAATCCCTGTGGCGAATATGCCTTTTTGGATGACACCAGCTGCAATCTGGCCTCTATCAATCTGCTTAGGTTTTATGATGCCAAAACAGCCAGCTTCGATCTGGCCGGTTACCGCCAGATGATCTTTCTGGCCCAGCTGGTTCTGGAAGCATCCATCCACTGGGGCCAGTTTCCCACGGCAGATATAGCCCGCAAGACCTGGCTCTTCCGTACCACAGGTCTGGGCGTGGCCAACCTGGCTGCCCTGCTTATGGCCCTGGGCCTGCCTTATGATTCAGATGCTGCCCGGGCTGTGGCAGCGGGCCTGATCGGTATCCTGACCGGGCGCAGTTATGCCGCCTCCGCCTTGATGGCCCAAAAAGCCGGACCATTTGCCAAGTATGAGCTGAACCGGCCGGCCATGTTGCGGGTGATTAGGAACCATGCCCGGGTTGCTGGTGCCAGAGATGATGACTTTGAAGAATTGGGTAAAGAGCCCAGGCTGGTTGACCACGCCTGTTTAAAGGAACTGGGTTTTGCTGACCTGAGCCAGGAACTGGTCGATGCCTGGCAGGAGGCTGTTGACCTAGGCGAGCAGCACGGCTACCGCAATGCCCAGGTTTCTGTGCTGGCACCAACCGGCACCATATCTTTTGCCATGGACTGCTCTTCGACCAGCATTGAGCCCTTTTTCTCCCATATTGTTTATAAAAAACTCTCCGGAGGCGGCTTCATGAAGCTGGCCAACCCCATGATTGAGCTAGGTCTACAAAAGCTGGGCTACAGCCAGGATACAATAGAAGGAATCCTGGCCTATATTGGCAAAGAAGAGGACGGGGTCATAGTTGACGGCAAGATTGAAGGTGCTCCGGGCCTGGCTGATGAACATCTAGCAGTTTTTGACACTGCTAACCAGTGCGGCAGCGGCCAACGCTTTATCCATTACCGTGGCCATGTCCTGATGGTGGCTGCCTTATCACCCCTGCTGTCCGGTGCTATTTCAAAAACAGTTAACCTGCCCCGTGAAGCCACAGTGGATGATTTCAAGGCTGTGGTGATGGACTCCTGGCGGCTGGGAGTCAAGGGCATTACGCTTTACCGGGATGGCTCCAAATTCGCCCAACCACTCAATATCCGGCTCGAAGCCGGCGAAACGGCTTTTGATCTGGAAAACCTGACTTATGCCGCCCTGCTGGATTATGCTAAAAAAGCCCAGCAGCAGCTGGCTGAGCAGGCCCAAAGCCAGGATATCCACTCCCGGCGCGACAAGCCGGTCGGGATCCGGTCCGGTCACACCCATCCAGCCCAGATAGACGATGTCAAGATCTACACAACTGTCAACCGCAGCAGCAGCGGAGCCATCACGGAGATTTACATCACCACTGACCGGGAAGGTACCCTGATCATGGGGCTTTTGAATTCTTTGTCCAAGACTATTTCTGTCATGCTGCAGTACCATATACCGCCGCAAAATATCTCCAAGATGCTGCGGGGGCAAAAATATGAGCCCTATGGTTTTGTCACCCGTCATCCATTTATCAAGTATTGCACCTCAATCTCTGACCTGATCAGTAAAGTGATTGATATAGAAATGGGCGATTTTTCCCGCTGCCAGGTCAAGCCTGCAGACGGCCGCCTGGTCGCAGAGCCAGATGCAGAAGAAAGCCAGACTGTGTTCCCGGCCCTGCCGGATAAAGAATATGCCACCGGTGTCCAGGCTGAGCCCAGAGCCAATGGCCAGTTGCCAGCTTCTGAACCGCCGGTCCATGAACTGGCCCGGGAAGCGGCAGCCCAGGGCGAGCGTCTCCATGATGGCTCGATCTGCCCCACCTGCTCCAGCACCCGCATGGTGCGCAATGGCACCTGTAAGGTCTGCCTTGATTGTGGCGCCACTACGGGCTGCTCTTGATGTCTAGGTCCGGCCAGGCAGGATAAACCAGGCCAGGACTGCTGTCAGAAGGGTGATCAGGCCTACTGCGCTAAAGCTGCTGGCTAAACTGAAGCGGTCTGCTAAAAATCCGACAAAAAGAGGTCCGCCAACCATGCCCAGACCATAGACGGCCTGGAAAAAACCCATGGCGGCACCCCGCCGGGCCTGAGCGATGTTGCCCAGGCACAAGGCTGTCAGCAGGGTAAAGATCAGGCCGATGCCGATGCCGCCAATCGCCTGGCTGATAAAAAGCAGAGGTAATGATTCTAAATAGGGCAAGGCTGAAGTGGCCAGGCCGAGCAAGCCAAAACCAAGCGCAACCAGGCTGCGTGGCTTCATCAATCTGGCCAGTAGGCTGCCGCCCAGCAAAGAGGCCAGGGCACGGACCAGGGTGGACAGGGCTGCCAGCAGGCCCAGTTGAGCCTGGCTGGCTCCCAGCTGACTGGCATATTGCGGGACAAAGCCCGACGCTGTGGCAAAGGCGCAAAATTGCAAGAGCAGGGCCAGCAAAGCTGAACGCAGCAGCAGCTTATCCCGGCCGATTGCCAGAGCTTGGCGTAAAGATGTGGCCTGGGCCGGTTCGGGAGCCTGATCCTGGGGCAGTCGCCAGGCTAAACCAAGGCCAAGGGCGGCTCCGATACTGCCGGCTAAAAAGGCAGCTGGCCAGCCCAGTGGCTGGACCAGCAAACCGCCCAACAGCATAGCGCTGACTGTGCCCAGATTATTAGCTGAGTTGATCTGGCCTGATGCCCTCACAGCCCGGTCTGCCGGATAGTAAGACAAATAAAGGACTGTGAACTGGACCCAGCTGGCTGCGGCAAGTCCGGCCAGAGCGCGGAAGAACAAGATCAGATAAAGATTTGTGGTAAAGTAAAGCCCGGCAGAACTGACCAGGGCCACCACTAGACCCAGCTTGATGAAGCGGCTCTTGTTGCCCAGCCGGTCAGATAAGATCCCCAGGGGCAGGCGGGCCAGGGTCTGGGTCAGCCCATATGAGCTGACAATGATACCAGACCAGGTTAAACTGGCCCCCAGCTCAGTTAGATAGGGCGTGAGAAAAGCCGGATAGGTGTACATGGAGAACCAAAAAAAACCGGTACTGATTAAAAGCAGCCTGGCCTCTTTATTTTTGTTTCTAGCTTTTTCTAACATTTTATTTTTCCTTTCCCGCTGATCAAAAGATCATACTAGTCTATAATAAGAACGGTTAGAGTAAAAGGTCAATCAAGTGGCCGGGCAGGGGGATAACGATTGAAGCAAGAAGGATTGAGCTGGCGCCACAAGCTGGCGATTTTGGCAGCTAAGGCAGCAAGGTTGTTTTTGCGGTTGCTGGGCCGCCCGGCCACCACCTTTCCCGGCCGGCTGGCACTGGGCCTGGCACCTGATCTTTTAGCTCGCCTGGCCAGCGGCCGCCAGATCATTTTAGTGACTGGCACAAATGGCAAGACCACCACTGTGCGGCTGCTGGCCCGGATCTTTCAAGAACAGGGCCGGCCGGTCATTGCCAATTATTCCGGGGCCAACCTGGAGTCAGGCCTAGTTGCAACTTTAATGGAAAACAGCCGTAAGTTGGGGAAAAAAGCAACTCGGCCGATTATTATTTTTGAGATCGATGAAGCATATTTTGCCAGGCTGGCAGGAGTCCTGCAGCCGGCTGTCTGTGTGGTCACCAATATCTTCCGCGACCAGCAGGACAGGTTGGGGGACCCGGACCAGACCCGCCACTTGCTGGCCAGGGGCCTGGACCAGCTCCAGACTGTCGCTGTGCTATGTGCTGATGACCCCTTGACCGCATCTTTGGGGCGGATCCAGGGCAATCAAGTCTTTTATTTTGGATTGGCCGCAGAAGGCTGGTCTAAGCCAGGTCCTGCTCTGCAGCTGGAGGCGCCATTTTGCATTTTTTGCCAAGCCCGCCTAACATATACTGGCCTGGCCTTTGCCCAGCTAGGCCAGTTTAATTGTCCGGCCTGTGGTTTTAGCCGGCCCAGGCCTGACCTGGCGTTTTTACCAATGCCAAGCAAACAGGGCCAGACCATCTCCTTTTCCTATCAGGGCAGCATGGCCAAAAGCAGCCTTGCCTTGTCTGGTCTTTATAATGCCTATAATGCAGCTGCCGCCTTGTTGGCAGCTAATCTGGCCGGCCTGCCTTTTTTAGCAGCTGTGCAGGCCCTGGGCCAGGCTGGTCCGGCCTTTGGCCGCCAGGAACGTTTCCAGGCCGGCAGCAGGGAAGTTTGCCTGATCCTGGTCAAGAATCCAGCCGGTATGGAACAAGCCCTGGCTTATGTCGATCAGGCCGGCGATGCTGGTGGCCTGATCTTACTGTTGAACGATGCTGAATCAGACGGACGCGATCTATCCTGGATCTGGGATCTTGCTTTGCCCGCTTATCTGAAACAATTGCCAATTGGTCTGGGCGGCAGCCGCCGGGCTGATCTGGCCCTGCGCCTGCACTACGAGGATCTGGCCGGGCCGGATCTAGTCATCGAAGCTGACCAGCAGGTCCTCTTTAAGAAAATGCTGGACCGCTGTCCGGAAAACAGCTGCCTTTATATCCTGCCTAATTATACTGCTCTCATGTCGATCCGGCAGGAACTGGCCCGGGAATTCCAGCTGCCTGATTTTAATCAATGAAAGGACAAGGTCTATGTGCTTGACAATAGCCCATCTTTATCCTGACCTCTTTAGCCTCTATGGCGATAAGGGCAATATCCTGGCCCTGCAGCAGCGCCTCAAATGGCGCGGCTTGGACTGCCGTATAACTGGGCTCGGCCTGTCTGACCCTTTCCAGGCAGACGCCTATGATCTTGTCTATCTGGGCGGCGGCCTGGAATGGCAAAATGAAATACTGCAAAACGACCTAAGTAAAAAAAAGTCTGGTCTGGCTGAGGCACTTGCAGAGGGAACGGTGTTTCTAGCTGTCAATGGAGCCTTTTGGCTGCTGGGCCAGTATCTGGAAAGGCCGGATGGCACAAAATTGCCCGGCCTGGGCATCCTGGACGCCTGGTCCAAACTGGGCACAAAAAGGATAACCGGCCAGCTGGTCGCGCACTCGGCCAGGCTGGCTGAGGCAGGGGCTGATCCCAAGCTGCTCGGCTTTGTCAACCGCCAGACCAGCACTTGGCTTGGTCCTGGGCTGGCTGCTCTGGCGACAGTGGAGGCAGGTCCGGCCAATAATAGTCAACAAAATGAAGAAGGTGCAATTTATAAAAGTTTATATTGCACAAATATGCTGGGTGGCCTACTGCCGCTTAATCCGGACTTGACAGACTATCTGCTTGAAATCGCCTTGAAAAGGCGTTTTTCAAGCTTTGCCGGCTTGGAAAAACTGTCTGATCCCTATACAGAAAATGCAAGAAATGTTGTCCTTGCTTGCAGGTGAAAACTTGACAATGGCCCGGACAATCCCTTACAATTAGATATTGTTGCCGGCAGAAAACTCATAGTGCTGCTGTCGTTTTGATTTGGCCCAGGAGGTATATATGGCTGGTTATACAAAGCAGGATATCAGCAGACTTGTTCAGGAAAATGAGATCAAATTCATTCGGCTCCAATTCACGGATATATTCGGGATCGTAAAAAATGTAGCCATAACACCCAGCCAGCTGGATAAGGCTCTGGCCAATGAGTGCATGTTTGATGGTTCTTCCATTGAGGGCTTTGCCCGTATCGAAGAGTCTGATATGAAACTCTATCCGGATCTGGATACCTTTGTGATTTTTCCTTTCAGCAATGAACAGGGCAAGACAGCCCGTTTCATCTGTGATGTATATTCACCGGAAGGTGAGCCCTTTGCTGGCGACCCACGCTATATCCTGCGCAAGGTCCTGGCTGAAGCCGAGCAGATGGGCTACACATTTAATGTCGGGCCCGAATGTGAATTCTTCCTCTTTCTTAATGATGAGAAAGGCCGGCCGACTGCAGTCAGTTATGATGAGGGCAGCTATTTTGATCTGGAACCGATCGGCCAGGGCGAGGATGTCCGCTGTGAAATTGTCATGGCCCTGGAGGAAATGGGCTTTGAGATTGAAGCTTCCCACCATGAAGTGGCACCAGGCCAGCATGAGATAGATTTTCGCTTTGATGAAGCACTGAAGGCAGCAGATAATATCCAGACCTTCAAGCTGACTGTCAGGACCATTGCCCAGCGCTATGGCATGCATGCAACCTTTATGCCCAAGCCTTTGGCCGGCGAGTTTGGCTCAGGCATGCACACCAACATGTCACTTTACAAAAATGGCCAGAATGTCTTTTATGATCCAGCTGAAGCTGATGGCCTGTCTTTGTTAGCCAAAAATTTTATCGCCGGCTTGCTCCAGCATATCAATGGCATGTGTGCCATCACCAACCCGCTGGTTAATTCCTATAAAAGACTGGTGCCCGGTTACGAGGCACCCTGCTATATCGCCTGGTCCAACCGCAACCGCAGTCCTTTGATCAGGATACCCCAGTCGCGCGGTCCAGGCACCCGAATTGAACTACGCAGCCCGGATCCTTCCTGCAATCCCTATCTTAGCTTTGCCCTTTGCCTGGCTGCCGGCCTGGCCGGAATCAAGCAAAACCTGCTCCCGCCGCCGCCGACAGATGTCAATATATATGCCCTGACCGCCCAGGACAGACAGGCGCTTAACATTGCCAGTTTGCCGGAAAATCTGGCTGTTGCTCTGGACGAGATGGAAAAGGATGCCCTAGTGGCCAGTGTGCTGGGCCAGCATGTCCAGCAAAAGTACCTGGAAGCCAAGCGCTGTGAATGGGACCAGTACCGGGTTGATATCTCCAACTGGGAACTAGCGACATATTTACGCAAGTATTGACCAAGGGAGTTAATGATGAAGTACATTTTTGTCACAGGCGGTGTTGTTTCAGGTTTGGGCAAGGGCATCACGGCAGCTTCGCTGGGTAATCTGCTCAAAGCCAGGGGCCTTAAGGTCACCATGCAAAAATTCGACCCTTATCTCAATGTCGATCCAGGCACCATGGACCCCAACCAGCATGGTGAGGTCTTTGTCACTGATGACGGTGCCGTGACTGATCTTGATCTGGGCCATTATGAGCGTTTCATTGATGAAAACCTCTCCCAGGACAGCAATGTCACATCAGGGCGGATTTACTGGTCTGTTATTGAAAAAGAGCGCCAGGGCCTTTACAATGGCGGCACAGTCCAGGTTATTCCCCATATCACCAATGAGATCAAGGAAAGAATCAACAAGAATGATAGCACTTATGATGTGACCATCATTGAGATCGGCGGCACGATCGGCGATATTGAAGGCTTACCCCTGATTGAGGCGACCAGGCAATATGCTGTTGATGTAGGCCGAAAAAACTGCCTCTTCATCCATGTCACCCTGGTTCCCTATTTAAGTGCTTCCAAGGAACAAAAGACCAAACCAACCCAACACAGTGTTAAGGACCTGCTCAGCTTGGGTATTCAACCAGATGTGATTGTCTGCCGTTCCGATATTCCGGTTGGCGCTGATCTAAAAAAGAAAATTGCCCTCTTTTGCAATGTGCCCCAAGAGTGTGTGATTGAAAATCTTGATCTGCCCTTGATCTACCAAGTTCCCCTGGCCCTGGAAGAGGAAGGCCTGGCAGATATCGTCTGCCGTCGGTTTGGCTTTACAGATCAGGAGCCTGATCTGGCCAGCTGGAAAAAACTGGTCGTTGCTTTAAGCCAGCCCAGCCATGAAATTGAAATAGCCCTGGTCGGCAAATATGCCTCCTTGCATGATTCGTATCTCAGCATTGGTGAAGCCCTGACCCATGCCGGCGTAAGCAGTCAAAGTAGAATCAACCTGACCCGGATAGATGCAGATGAACTGGGACCGGATAATGTAAAGGCTCTCTTAAGCAGGGCTGATGGCATCCTGGTGCCGGGTGGCTTTGGTTCACATGGTATTGAAGGCAAGATCCTGGCAGCAACTTATGCCAGAGAAAACAAGATCCCTTTTTTTGGGATCTGTCTGGGTATGCAGGTGGCCCTGATTGAGTATGCCAGGAATGTAATCGGCCTTAGCCAGGCCGACAGCAGCGAGTTTAATCCTGCGACACCTGATCCTGTGATTATCCAGGCCAAAGATCCCATGCGACTGGGCCTATATCCCTGTAAGCTGACCGGATCCACCCAAGCTTTTGCAGCCTATCAGGCAGAAGAGATTCAAGAACGGCACCGGCACAGCCATGAAGTCAATAATGCCTATCGGGATGTTTTTACAAAAAATGGCCTGATCTTCAGCGGCATATCACCAGATGGTGAGCTGGTTGAAATGATGGAACTTACTGACCATCCCTGGTTTGTCGGCTGCCAGTTCCATCCGGAGTTCAAGTCACGGCCGCACCGCGCCCACCCCCTTTTCCAGGCTTTTGTGCAACAGGCACTGGCCTTGCACCAGGAAAAAGAAAAGGCTGAATAAGAGCGCACCTTCCCTCATTTAAGCAGTTAGAAAAACCCGCCAGCCTGTTAACCGGCTGGCGGGTTTTTAAAAAAACACTAGTCTTTCTTGATTAGACAATTGTCTTTTGCAGGGGGCAGACGACACGGCAGCTTTGCACTATGGTCGGGCGGAACTTATTGATCGGATCACGCTGGCGTAAAGCATCTGCCAGGGTATCCTTGTTGAGATCCTCGGGTGGGGTCAGATCAAGATCAGAGCCATTATAGACAAAACCGTCCTGGTTGCTCAGGGCATAGCGGCTGGCCCAGCGGCAGAGATTATTGTCCAGAGCGACAAAGTCATAAACTTCTGCACCGATCTCCAGCTCAATTTTCTGACTTGGCAAAATCGCACTGACCGGACAGGCTTCCACACAAAGGCGGCAGTCAGCACAGGTGGCCTTGATAGCAGCCGGGCTGACCTGGTCCGGAGCCAGTTCCATATCGGTGACGACAGCGATAAAGCCCTGGTTGATGCCGTATTCTTCAGTATAGACAGCATGGCTCCAGGTCAGCTGGCCCAGGCCGGCACAGACAGCTTCAAGAGCATTATTGACAGGAGCTGTGTGCAGGCCGCGGGGACTGTCTGTTTCCGTGCCCAGGTTGGACAGGTCATGGGCCAAAGCGGCCTTGTAGCCGTTCTCCTGTAATTCCTTGACCAGGCGCAGGGCCATGATTGTCATTTCCCGGTGGACCTGATACTGGACAAAGACATAAGGTCCGACTGCTTCAGCCGGCGGCTTGCCAGCTCTTTCCAGAGCGGCTGCCGGGTAGCGCAGGCCCAGGACTATGACACTTTTTGCTTCCGGCAGATAATCTTTAGCTTGATAAATCTGCCAGGGCCGATCGTTGATTTCCGGATCATAAGATTTGAAAAATTCATTTTTGTCCCGGGCATCCAGGATCAGCTGGTCTTTGACAAAATCGCGCAGCTGGCCGCTGGCCTTGTCCAGACGGGCGGTATCTGTAATACCGACCAGGTCCGCACCCCAGGAGCGGGCCACGTCTTTAACAGCATTGGCACTTTTCAGCTTACGGGCAGGGCTACCGCGCAGGGGGATATCCAGATCAGGCAGATCACAATTGACTACAATTGAGGAGTAGCGCATGGTGTAGCCTTCCGGCAGGGGTCCGAGCAGATCATGTTCACGGATAATGTTTTGCATCATGTTTGATTGGGAGATGACAGACACACCGAGTGTGTCAAAGATCCGGGCCATATCCAGGGTGGCAAACACCATGGCCCGCTGAGCTTCTTCATGAGTGTTACGCTCAATCTGGCTGCGGTCTTCAGTCGCCAGGCCGGCATAGCCATCCTCACGCCATTTCATCCCCACAACCATGACGCCGCGGGCATCAGGCAGGAGCTGGCCCAGGTCAATGCCTTTAGCTTGGGCGGTCTCCTTGGACATGATGACGACCCTGTCTGCAGCATAACTGGCAGCAGTCAGGACAGCCTGATCAATTATCTTGCGCGGCAAGGGTGAGCCTGTCGGCATGAACTGGTTCTGCCTGGTGGTGAAACGGGTGTAGTCAGGTTTTTGGGTGCGCAGGTCAGGTGGGACACAGACCTTGAGACAAGTGCCCAGGGTACCGCTGCGCCGGCCGTCCCGGGCAACCGCATCTATAATAGCCTGTTCATCAACCTTTTCGGGCAGGCCCTTGTCCAGATCCAGGGCAAAGTGCTCAGACCAGGCACAGCGCCAGAGATTTTTATTGGCAAAGCGGTTGTCCTTGTCTTCAACCCTGACATTATTAACGCCATTGACTTCCTTGGTGAAGGCTTCCGCCTGGCAGTTCTTGATACAATCACCGCACATATCACAAAGGGCCTTGCCCCGATAAAGCGGGGTCGGTTCGATCACAGCATCTGTAATAATGCTGACAAAACGGTTGCGCGGTCCATATTCCGGAGAGAGGGAAAGGCCATTCCAGCCCAGCTCGGTGAGGCCTGCTGTTACTGCAGCATAAATGTGGGAGATGTCCGGGGCAAAGACAGCCTTGAGATCCTTGTATTCCTTGTAGCGCCAGATATTGCTGGAAACAATTGGCACACTGGCATAGCCCATGTCTTCCAAAAGACAGGCCATGGTGAAAGAGATATGGTCCAGCTTATCATTCATGGCTATCTGGACGCCGTAGCTGTCGCAAATATGCGGGCTGACTTCACCATCAAGCTCAATTGTGGCATCCGGATGGTGGATGGCACAGACAATGACAGTCTTAGCTGTAGGCAAGATGCCCTGCGGGCTCATCATAATGGGAGCGTTAGCAAAACGTTCGATATTGGCAAAGCCGACGAGGTCAGCGCCTAACTCATAGGCCTTCTTTTTCAGCATCATCTTGAATGCTGGGTCGTATGTGGCAGACATGGCAATACCTCCTAGTATTTTTCTTCAGCATAAGTAATAGCCAGCTGCTTGTCATTCACTATGAGCGAATTTACTTAACTTAAAGCGGCTGCGATCTGGTCGGCGCATTCATGCAGCTGCTGCCTGATCTCCCCCTGACGCCAGCGCGGATCAGCTTGGTTGGCCACCAGGCCAAGTGCTCCTAGAAAATTACAGCGCTCCACCTTGACCGGCACAGCGATAGACTGCTTTTGGTCCTGTTCCAGCATCTGGCAGTAAGCCTGGCTGCGGATGCCTTCCCGCACCTTGATCAGGCTGGCCAGGTCATTGATATTATCCCAGTTGGCCAGAGGATAGCCCCAGCGGTCCAGGATGTCGCTGAGCTGGACTGAATTGGCATAGCTGACCAAAATGCGGCCGGTCGGCTTGGTGTAAATAAAGTCATCTGTTGAAGCCCCATGCCGCACGACCGGCCGGTTTTCATCACTGTCTGTGGTCTGCAGGATCAGTTTGCGCTCGCCAAAGGACAAGGTGGCAAAAACCAGCGGGCTGGCCAGTTGGTGGCTTTTTTGCTGGATGATCTTGCTCAGTTTGTCAGATAAGTCGGCATGGGAGGCGGTGGCCATCTGGATCAGGCAGGTTTTATGACTGCTGTGGTAACGCCTTTTGCTGTCCTGGGTCAGATAATCTGCCTTAACCATGGTTTTGAGGATCTTGCACAGGGTGTTGGGTGCCAGGCTGGTGCGTCCGGACAGCTCACTTAAACTGAAACCTTGGCCAAGCGGATCGTCAAAGCCAAAAATATCCAGAATGTGCAAGGCCTTGAGGATAGATTTTACATAAGGACTGTTTTTCATGCAAACCTCCTTTGTCTAGGCTGCCTACTTCTATTATAGAGGAGTTGGAAGCTAAAATGCACATCTTCCAAAATAGGCCTAATCAAGGTACACTGTAAGTTATAATCCTGATCTTCCAGCAAAAGAAAATCAGGGCATGCCTTATTGGTACATTATATGCTAATTATGAGAATATTCTAATGGAGGAGTATCATGAATCAGCCGATCTGCGTTTCCACCCCTAGCCGACTTTGCCTTTTTGGTGAGCATCAGGATTATCTAGGCCTTGAAGTAATTGCCACCGCTATTGACCTGCGTTTTTTCGCCAGGTTCACACCCAGACAGGATCAGCTAATTAAGATAGCTATCCGGGACAGTAAACTGGACCGGCTGGACTCTGTTAATGATGGAGCCCAGTATGAGCACTTGGACATTGATCTGGACCAGCCGATTGTTTATGCTAAAAAGCGTGATTACCTGCGCAGCAGCGTGCGTGTTTTACAAAAACAAGGCTACCAGTTGCGGGGTGTTGATATCCGGCTTGATTCAGAAATCCCCATTGGTAAGGGCATGTGTTCTTCCAGCACCATGATTGTGGTCTTGATCAAGGCACTTTTGACCAGCATAGCTGCCAAGGATCAGGATGATGTGCGCAAAATTGCCGAACTGGCCTTCCAGGCTGAAGTGGCCGAGTTTAACGAGCCGGGCGGCAGGATGGATCACTATACCTCTGCGATTGGCGGCCTGGTCCACCTTGATTTTTCTGATTCATTCCGGATCAGCTCTTTGGACAGCCAGCTGACCGGCAGTTTTATCCTGTTTGATTCACTAGAGCAAAAAGACACAACCCGTGTCCTGGCTGAATCAAAGATTCCCACCCAGGAGGCCCTGGCCCTGCTGGAGCCGCATGGCATCAGCAGTGTGCGTGATTTTTTCCAGCCCGACGGCACAGTCAAGGATAATCTGGCAGTCCTGGACAAGCTTGATGGCATGCACCGGCGAAAATTGATGGCTAATATCGAAAATCACCGTCTGCTCCACCTGGGTCTGGCTGTACTTGAGGCTGACCAGGTTGACAATGTCAAGCTGGGCTCTTTGTTGACCCAGCACCATGCCCAGCTGCGCGATGGCCTGGGTATCTCCACACCCACCATAGAAAAAATCCTGGATATGGCTCTGGCCCAGGGCGCCTGGGGCGGCAAGATCAATGGCTCCGGCGGCGGCGGCTGCTGCTTTGTCTATACTGATCCGGCCAAGGCAGAAAAAATCATCGCCGAGTCAATCAAAATGGGCTATCCGGCCCGCCTGCTCCGCTCAGACCGCGGTGTGGGTCTTTGCAGCTGACGGAGGGTAGATAGATGGAAAAAAGAGTAAATGATCTGGCCAGCATTCCTGACTTGAAGGCCATTGTCCTGGCTGCCGGTAAAGGCAAACGGCTCCAGACAGAAGAATCTGATCTGCCCAAGGTCTTGCGCCAGACGGCAGGCCGGGCCTTGCTGGACTGGGTCCTGGACCATATCAGATTTGTGGAACCGGTTGATACAACCATTGTTGTCGGCTTCATGGCTGATAAGGTCAAGCAAGCAATCGGGCCGGCTTACCAGTATGCCATGCAGCAGGAACAGCTGGGGACAGGTCATGCAGTTGCTGCTGCAGTGCCGCTGCTGAAGGATTATACAGGCAGTATCCTGGTTGTCTACGGCGACATGCCCCTGGTTAAAACGAATACTTATTATAATCTGGCCCGTAAGCATCATGCAGGTGATGCTGATTGCACCATGCTGACCGCAATAACAGAAAACATCCCTGACTATGGCAGGATCATCCGGGACGAACAGGGCGTTTTTGCAGGAATAGTTGAGCAAAAGGACTGCACAAAAGAACAGCTCCTCATCAATGAAGTCAATCCCGGGATTTATATTTTCCGGGCCCAGCCGCTCTTTGAAGCCCTGACCCACCTGCGCAATGAAAATGTCCAGGGGGAATATTACCTGACGGATGTGCCTTTGATTATGAGCCGGTTGGGCTATGTGATCGCAACCGATACCATTTATGATGAAAATGAGATCCTGGGTGTCAACACCCCGCAAGATCTCGCACGCAGCAATCAACTGCTGCAGGGAGGTGACCGATGATCCGATTTGGCACTGGTGGCTGGCGGGCCATTATTGCAGATGAATTCACCAAGGCTAATGTCCAGTTACTCTGCCAGGCCCTGGCTGCCCTGATGCAGGATGAAAAGGTCACTGATCCAGGTATTGTAATCGGCTTTGACCGCCGCTTCCTGTCCCATGAATCAGCTGTTTGGGCGGCAGAGGTCCTGGCTGCTAATGGTATCGTCTGCCACCTGATTGACAAGGAAGCACCGACACCACTGATTATGTTCACGGTCAAACGCTTTGGTACCGCCTATGGCCTGGCTGTGACAGCCAGCCATAACCCGGCTATCTATAACGGCATCAAGTTGTTTACTGCAGGCGGACGCGATGCGGATGAAACAGTCACCGGCCGGCTGGAGGAATATATGGCCCGGCAGGAGAATTCTGCCATTAAGACAATGTCTTTGGAAGCTGGCATCAGGGCCGGCCTGATCGTGCGGACCAATCCCTTTAACCTTTATATTGATTCGATTATTTCCGCAATCAATATGGATGCCATCCGCGGCCGCAACCTGAAAATTGTCCTTGACCCCATGTTTGGCGTCTCCCGTACCAGCCTGCAGACCATCCTGATGACAGCCCGCTGTGAGGTGGATGTCATCCATGAAAGGCGCGACACTCTTTTTGGCGGCCGTTTGCCCACACCCAATGTGGAAACATTAAATGCCTTAAAACAGGTTGTTTTGGAAAATAAATCCGATCTGGGCATTGCCACAGACGGCGATGCCGACCGGCTGGGCATCATTGATGACCTGGGTCAGTTTGTCCACCCCAACCAGATCCTGGTCCTGCTTTATTACTACCTGCTCTCACGCAAGGGCTGGCGCGGGCCCTGTGTACGCAACCTGGCCACTACCCACCTGCTGGATCGGATCGCCGAACATTTCGGTGAAAAATGCTTTGAAGTGCCGGTTGGTTTTAAACATATCTCAGCCAAGATGCAGGAAACCGGTGCTGTGATTGGTGGCGAGTCATCTGGTGGCCTGACTGTGCGCGGCCATATTCCCGGCAAGGACGGGATCTATGCAGCAGCCTTGCTGGTCGAGATGCTGGCCGTGACAGGCGACAGCCTCTCAGCCATTTACCAGAAGATCACCGACCAGTTCGGGGAACTATTCATGACGGAGGCTGATTTCCGCTTCACAGAAGAAATGAAAAGCGCTATCCAGCAAAGTCTGATGGTTGACAAAAAACTGCCAGAATTCACTGAGCCGGTGGACAAGGTCAGCTGGACCGACGGCTGCAAGGTCTACTTTAAAAATGGCGGCTGGGTCATAGCCAGATTTTCTGGCACAGAGCCACTCTTGCGCATCTTTTGTGAGATGCCCAGCCAGGCCCAGGCTCAGGCTATCAGCAGCCAGTTGGCTGTTTATCTGGGACTGGCCTGATCTGCCAGACTGCTGAAGACCCGGTCGATGACGGCCAGGGCCTGCGCCAGCTGTTCATCGGTATGGGTGGCTGTGTAGCTGGTCCTGAGTAGACAAGAGTCCTGGGCCACAGCAGGCGGAAAAACCGGATTAACATAAACACCTTGATCAAGCAGCTCTTTGGCGGCGATCAGGGTGTTTATTTCGCTGCCGGTCAGGATGGAGATGATCGGCACTAGATCATTGCCGCTCTCATGGATGGTGACATGAGGCAGGGCGGACAGATTTTTTCTCATCTGGCCGGCAATTTGATTGAGTCGCCTGACCCTTTGCGGCTCTTGGTCCAGGATGCGCAGGGCTTCAGCTGCTGCAGCCACCTGGGCGGGCGGAATGCTGGCACTGAAGATAAAAGGTCTGGCTGTATGCTTGATATATTGGATGACAGATTCAGGTCCAACCACACAGCCGCCTAGTGAGGCCAGGGTCTTGGAAAAAGTGTTCATGATCAGATCCACCTGATCAGCCAGGCCGAAATGTTCTGCAGTGCCGCGGCCTTTTTCACCCAAAACGCCAATCGAATGGGCGTCATCAACCAGGATGCGGGCGCCATAAAGGCGGGCCAGGCGGACGATCTCCGGCAGATTACAGATTTCGCCTTCCATACTGAAAACTCCATCTGTCACTATCAAGATGCCGGCTTTTTCATCTTTGGCACAGTTTTGTAAAAGACGTTCCAGATCCTGCATGTCATTATGCCGGTATTTATAGGTCCTGGCGAAACTCAGCCTGGTCCCATCAACAATGCTGGCATGGTTCATAGCATCCGATAAAATGTAGTCCCCCCGGCCAGCAATGGCTGAAATGATCGAAAGATTAGATTGAAAGCCGGTGGAGAAAATCAAAGCCGCTTCTTTTTCTAAAAAGTCAGCCAGCTTTTCTTCCAGATCCACATGCAGGTCCAGGGTGCCATTTAAGAAGCGGGAACCGGAACAGCCGCTACCATACTTTTCCACTGCCTGGATTGCAGCTTGCTTAACCCGGGGATCTGCGGTCAGTCCCAGGTAGTTGTTGGAACCCAGCATAATGGTGGGACGACCCTGCATGGTCACTACTGTGTCCTGACCCGAGGTCAGAGTGTGGAAAAAAGGGTAGAGTCCCATGGCCATAGCTTCCTTGGCTTTTGTGTAATCATGGCATTTAGCAAACAGATCCATTGCTTTCACACTCCTGTAAATATTTTGAGAGTCAAAGTGTTGCGCTTATCATAGCATAGGGCAAGACTGAATAAAAGGGTGATTTCGCTTGACTGCCAGGGTCGCTTTTCCTATCATGGAGAAAATGGAAAGGATGTGGTTTCATGAAATTTACAATCGTTCATGCCAACCTCAATGTGCTTGATCTGGAACGCTCAATAAAGTTTTACGAACAGGCTCTGGGTCTTTTTGTCGTCCGGCGCAAGCAAGCTGCTGACGGCAGCTTTGAGCTGGCCTTTTTAGCCGACGGGCAAAGTGATTTTCAGCTTGAGCTGACCTGGCTGAAAGACCGTCAGGAGCCCTATGACCTAGGTGATAACGAATCGCATATTTGTTTCAGGACTGATGACTATGCCAAAGCTCATGCCCTGCATCAGGCAATGGGCTGTATCTGCTATGAAAATACAGCGATGGGCCTTTACTTCATTAATGATCCGGACGATCATTGGTTGGAGATCGTGCCGGAGCGTTGATTGTTTGCAGACTATTTACGAATGGCCAAAAATAATTGCTGCATTTTTATTAAAGTCTGGTAAAATATGTTGAGTAAGAACACGAGCTGGCCTAGCAGCTGGCCCGATAATTAAAGGAAAGAGTGGTGCTCAAATGAAAGCAACTGTTGACCGCGATCTTTGTATTGGCTGTGGCCTGTGTGAGGAGATCTGCCCGGAAGTTTTCCAGATGGATGATGAAGCCCTGGCCAAGGTTATTGTGGATGTTATCCCGGCCGAAGCCGAAGAATCAGCCCAGGAGGCAGCCGATGCCTGTCCGACAGAGGCAATAGCCATCGAAGAATAAGCAGCCGCTGATTTAAGAACCAGGCTGGCAGGCCGGGCACCATGATGTTGTCCGCCCTGCCAGTTTTGTTTTCTGGATCAGTTGGCCACAGCTCTGGCAGGCCTGGCCGGCTTTGCCGTAAACCTTCAGATAGTTCTGGAAGCTACCTGACTGATTCCAGCCATCTACGTAATCGCTAAAGGTGGTGCCACAAAACTTAATCGCTTGCTTGATCACCAGTGGAATCTGCAGAGCCAGGTCTGCCAAATCTTTTTTTGTTAAAGAGCCAACCAGGCGCTGGGGTGCCAGGCCGGCGGCAAATAAAATCTCATCTGCATAAATATTACCCAGTCCGGCTATGATAGTCTGGTCCAGCAAAGCAGCTTTTAGATTGAGCCTGGGATGGTTTTTCAGCTGTTGCTCCAGAATCTGGCTGCTCAGCTCAGCGCTGAAAGGCTCGGGGCCAAGCTTGGCCAAAGATCCTGGCAGGGCTTCATCTTTGCGGACCGGTTCCAACCAGACACGGCCAAAACGGCGCGTATCCTGGAAGATCAACCAGATTTTAGCGCTGCCATCCGGCCGGGCCAGGCCAAAACGGACATGAGTGTGTTTTTCGACCGGCTCCGCAGCCTCCTGCAGAAGCAGCCGGCCAGTCATACGCAAATGAACCAGCAGCCATAATTGGCCTTTTAAGGGGGAGGAAAGCAGAAAAATCAGGTATTTGCCGCGGCGCAGAATATCTGCCACTTGCATGTCCTTGATCTGGCCAGGATCAGGATCAGAAAAGACAGATGCTGTATCCAGCACCAGCTGCTGGATAATTTTGCCTTTGACAGAGGGGAGCAGGCTGCGGCGGATAGTTTCAACTTCTGGTAGTTCAGGCATGACAGAACTCCTTTTTTTTGTATAATGGTTGTTGATGGCCGTCTTAAGCTGGTCAGAAGGAGGAGATATGGCAAAGTGTAAAAGCTGCCATAAGCGCGGGTTCATAGTCGAGACAGATGTCAACGGCCTTTGTCAGGACTGTGCACCTTACTATTATCTGTCAATGGAAGCAGATTTGAAAGAGCTAAATCAGACAATCAGGGCGATTGAACGGATCAATCAGCCTGATGCTGCTCTGGCTAGACTAAAGGTGGCCAGGGATCTTCTGACAAGGCTGGAGCCTTATCTCAGGGCCGGCCTGGCTGCACTGCCTATGCCCCAAGCCAGGTTACTTGATTTCCTGGACCAGGAAGAAGCATACTGGCAGCAATGATGGCCAAAAGCAGACAGCAAAAAGCCCAGCCCCGGCTTAAGGCTGGCAGACCCAAGTTGGTGTCCTTTTTAAGATGAAAAACGATGCGCACAATAGAATAAGCCATCTGCTTGCTGCCGGTCTTTTTGCCTTGCTGGCACTGGGCAGTTTCTGGCTCAGCAGTCCAGCTCAGCAAAACTGGCGCCGCTTTGCCAGCCTCAGTGCTCTGGCCAGTCTTTGGGCCTTGTATTCATTTCTGCGCGCCTATTTAAAAAGCAAAAACCAGGACCAGGATGCCTGCGCCAGCGCCCGCCAGCTGGATTTTCCCGAAGGCCAGGCTAAGTTGATTGACAGTGGCAAGCTGCCCAACCGCTTCCACCCGCGCCTGGAATTGCGTGAGTTGGAGATTTGTCATTTTTATGTACCCGGTCAGCGCATCTTATTCGTGCCTTTGCCGGATAACTTAAAAATCGACCCGACCCGCCTGGCTGTCCGCTATTCCGGCGGCCAGTTTTACTATATTGTCAGACCACAAGAAATTCTTCTGCCCGCCCAGGCGGACGAAAAGATCAGCGGTGAACTGATCATCACCAGTCAGCGTATCTTATTCCTGGCTCACGAAAACGCTTTTGAAGTGCCCTTGCAAAGCCTGAAGCTGCTTGATTGCAGCGCCCATCTGGTTGATTTCCAGATCAAGAACAAACGCTATACAGTAGCAACTGAAGCTGCTTGTTATGCTGAAAAGGTCCTGCTTTTGCTGCTGCGGCCACCGGGAGGCTGATCAATCAAGCTGGCTTAGCCAGGCAGAAGGCACAGCATCACTGGGCATGTGCCAGCTGCTGCGCGGTGACAGGCCAACTGAGCCAAGAACCGGCCCGTCCGGCAGGCAGGAACGCTTGAACTGCTGGGCAAAAAAACGCCGGATAAAGACCTGCAGCCATTTTTTTATAGTGGCCGTGTCATATTCTGCAGCAAAAGCCAGGCTGGCCAGGCGCAGGATCTTGGCAGGGCCAAAACCATGCCGGATGGTATAGAACAGGAAAAAATCGTGTAAATCATAAGGGCCGACCAGGTCTTCGGTCTTTTGCTGGATTTTGCCTGCCTCGGCCGGCAGCAATTCAGGGCTGACCGGTGTGGCCATGATATCCTCCAGCAGATCCTTAATAGCAGCTTTGCTGCTGGCGGCTTCATGGCGGATCAGGGGCCGGATCAAGGTTTTAGGCACTGAGCTGTTGACAGCATACATGGACATGTGGTCGGCATTGTAGGTACACCAGCCCAGGGCCAGCTCAGATAGATCGCCCGTGCCGATGACCAGGCCGCCATACTGGTTGGCCAGATCCATCAGGATCTGGGTCCTTTCCCTGGCCTGAGCATTTTCATAGGTGATGTCATGTAGTGAAGGATCATGGCCTATATCAGCAAAGTGCTGCTCAACCGCCTGGCTGATGGAGATCTCCCGGATAGTGACAGCCTGCGAGATGGCCAAAGACCAGGCATTTTGCCTGGTCCTGCTTGTGGTACCAAAACCGGGCATGATCACTGCCACTATGCCTTTTTTATCTAGTTGGAGCAGATCAAATGCGCGCAGGATGACCAGAAAAGCCAAGGTTGAATCCAGGCCGCCAGACAAACCTAAAACCACATGCTTGCTGCCGGTATGGGCCAGGCGTTTTCTTAAGCCTTGGGCCTGCAGCTGCAAAATAAGCTCACAGCGCTCCGCCAGGCCGGCTGGATCAGCTGGTACAAAAGGTGCTGGTGCATACTGGCGGGTCAGATCCAGTTCCTTTTGAGCCTGGCAGAAGCTGATAGTTGGAAAAATAGAGTTATTTTTGCTTTGTTTGCGCATTTTCTCTTGCTGCAGCAGCTGCAGGTCAATTTCGCTAAAGAGCAGGCCCTGGTCGAAAGCAGCAGCTTGCGCAAGCAGTCGGCCCTTTTCCAGGATGAAATTCCGACCGGCAAAGACCAGATCTGTGGTCGATTCGCCGGGGCCCGCATTGGCCAGAACCAGGCTGCAGCCGTGCTTTAGTGATTCTGCTGAGCACAAAAGCAGGCGTTTTTCCAGTCGGCCCGGCTGCTCATTATCTGCTGTCAGCCGGACCAGGAGGGCTGCATCCGGCCGAAGTTCCGGCTCTTGCTCCAGGCCGAGCTGGACCTGGAAAGTAAAAGAATTATCCTCCTGCTGGCAAAAAAGCAAATTACTGCCCAAGGGTACAGTCTGGCCCAGGAACTGGCAACTTGAACCTGCGGCCAGATCACTGCCGCAGCTGAAATAACGGAATAGATCCAGGGGGCAGCCAGTCCTGCTGCCGGTTTTAGGCACTAGGCCCAGCAGGCGGCCGCTTTGCCAGACTGCCGCCACATTATAAAGCCTGCTTTGATAAGAAAAAGGCAGGCCAGCTATGATAATCATGTCACTGGTGGCTGTCGCTTCGATGAGCCAGACCAGGGCTTGCTTTGCTGCAACAAGCAGGGCGCTGCTCAAGAATAGATCAGCGCAGCTGGCACCGGTCAGGCAAAGTTCGGGCAGGGCTAAAAGGGAGACATCCTCTTTTTGGGCTGCCAGTACCAGTTCGAAAATCTGTTTCGCATTGTAAGCTGGATCAGCAGGTCTTAGCCCAGGGGTCGCAGCTGCAACACGTATAAAGCCATCTTTCATAATAACCACCACATTCGCACTAATAAACAGGACTTGATAAAACCATTTTAGCATATACGGACCTGCTGAATATAGTATAATGAAGCTGGCTTATAAAAAATCAAGATGGAGGTACCACCATGACAAAGATTACTCGTGACCAGATAATCGAGGCAATCGCCCATGATCGTTTCCTCATGTTTGGCCAGCCCAAATGGACGCTGGGCAAGAACACCTGCAACACTTATGAAGTTTTTATTGACCTGATGGTGGCAGAAGATCAGCAGCGGGTTCCGGCCCAGGCTTTTATCCCAGTGATAGAAGCAGATGAAGAGTTAACCATGATGTTCGGCAGCTGGTTTTTAGAAAAAGCTTTCACCAGCGGTGCCCAGCTGATGAATAACCTGCAGATGGATCTGAATATTTCCATTAATCTGCTGGGTTTTCAGGCTAACCGGCCCGAGTTTGTTGACCGCTTGATCAAGATGATTGACCAGAGTGGGATCGATTGCAGCCATGTCCAGTTTGAACTGAGTGAAGCCCAGCCCTTAAATGCTGTGGGGATTGCCAACCTGAACCGGATCCGTGAAGAACTGGGTATAAAGCTGGTGCTGGGCAATTTCGGGACCGGCTTTTCCACAGTCGATCTGCTGCGCCATGTGCCCTTTGATATGCTGGAGCTGAGCAAGGCTTTCACTGCTGATATAACTGATTCAGCACGCGAACTAAAGGTGGCCATAGCAATATTACAACTGGCCCACGTGCTGGATATAACTGTCTGCGCCAAAGGTGTTGAAACAGCCGAGCAGCTGGAACTTTTGGAAGAAGCAGGTTTTGACAAGGCCCAGGGCTTTTTGATCGGGCGGCCTATGTCGATGTCTGATCTGGAGGCATTTGTCCGTAAATACGCCGCCTGATCAGCTTACTTATAACTGGACTGGTGCCGCTCCTGACGCAGCTGGCTGATCAGCTGGCCCAGCCGGGGCGGCTTGCCATACATGAGGACGCCGAGCCGGTAGATGCGGCTGGACAGCCAGCCGGTGCTGTAGATTGTCAAGAGCATGACCAGGATAGACAAGGCGATCTGCCAGCTGGCAACATCAGTCATACAGATGCGCACGAACATCACCATGGGGGCAAAGAAAGGCACAAAAGACAAGACCGTCATATGGGCTGCTTCCGGTTTAATCATGCCGAACATGGCCACAAACATGGCTGCCATGATCAGGAGCATGACTGGCATGATGCTGGTGTTGATATCCTCGGTGCGGCTGGCCAAAGAACCCAGGGCGCCATATAGAAAAGCGAACATGAAATAGCCGAGCAGATAGAAGAGGACAGTGAAGAACAAGATATGGCCGGGCATCTGGAAGACTGCTGCAATGATGTCTTTATCAAGCCAGGCCGTTTTGTTGATCAGATAAAAACCAGCAGCAGTGCAAAGGAAAAGACTGATCTGGGTCAGGCCGGCCAGGCCGGAACCGATCACCTTGCCAAACATGAGATTGAGCGGCCGGGCGGAAGTGATCAGCATTTCCATAGCCCGGTTACTTTTTTCTGTGGCTACAGAATTGGCAACCAGCTGGCCATAGAGCATGACTGTCATATAAAGCAAGAAGAGCAAAAGATAGGTATAGAGCATGGTCTGGCCGGCAGATTTGCCAAAATCAGCCACTGTCTCACTGTAGTTGAAGACCGGCTGGGCCAGGGCTGTATCAATCTGGTCCAGGCTGAGCCCGAAGCCGGCCAGGCGCTGCTGGCGGTATTGCCGGGTCAGGATATCTCTGAGCTGTTCTGGTAAAAAGCTGCCCGATCGTCTTTCGATAAAAGTTATGGTACCGTCTGGATCCAGAACCAGGACAGCCTTGGCCTGGCCTTCATGAACTGCTATTTTCAAATCAGGAAGATCGCTTGCTGCTGCCAGGCTGAATGCTTCTTCTGGCAGGGCTGTTTGCAGGGTTTTTAAAAGCGCCGTGGCATCAGATTGGGCAATAAGATGGATCAGGGCAGCCGGATCAGATGGATCGGGTCCTTGCTCATCCGCTTTACTGAAAATATCGATCAGGCTGGGCAGGCTGAGTCCGACTGCGATCAAAAAGCAAAAGACCAGGGTCAGGCCCAGATAAACCTTGTTGTGCAAATAGGAACTATATTCAAAACCCAGTACAACACCGAATTGTTTGAAATCACTCTGCCTGGTCATGTGTATCACCAGCCTTTTCTATAAAGATATCTTCTAGGGAAGGCTCAAGTAGATTAAAGCCCTCCAGATCCAGACCAGCTTCAAGCAGGAGGCCCAGGAGCTTTGGCCGGTCGGCCGGATTATGCAGCTGGAGCAGATAACTGTCCTGTTCTTGGCTGTAACTGGCCAGCAGGGCCTGCAAAGGACTGCTTTGCCTCAGCACATCCGGAAAAGCCGGGGCAGAGTCAGCCAGCCGCAGTTGCAGTTTATTTTGCTCGTAAGAGCGCTTTAGGTTGCGGATACTGTCATGGGCGATGATGCGGCCCTGGTGCAGGATAGCCACCTTGTCGCAAAACTCTTCGACATAGTTCATTTGATGGCTGGAGAAGATGACGATCTTGCCCGCCTTGATCTGTTCATGGACCACAGTCTTAAGCAGCTGGGCATTGACAGGGTCAAGGCTGGCAAAAGGTTCGTCCAAGATAATGATCGCCGGATCATGGATCAGGGCCAGGGCCAGCTGGATTTTTTGCTGGTTGCCCTTGCTGAGGGTTTCCAGCTTGCGCTCTAGGTATTCGGTCAGGCCCAGCCGTTCCAGCCAATAAAGCGTGGCATTTTTAGCATCTGTTTTATTAAGGCCACGCAGGCGGGCCAGGTAAATTAGTTGATGGCGGATGGTCTTTTTCGGGTAGAGGCCTTTTTCTTCCGGCAGATAACCAAAACTGACCTGGCTCTGGCCCAAAGCTTGGCCGTCGAGCAGGACCTGGCCTTTGTCCTGGTGAAAGATCTGCATGATGATGCGGATTGTGGTTGTCTTACCGGCCCCATTGCGGCCTAAAAGACCCAGGGCGGAACCTGAATTGGCTGTAAAGCTAGCCCCGGTCAAAACTTTTTTGGCGCCGAAGCTTTTTTCCAGATCAACTACTGCTAATTGCATGGTCAGTCTCCTAAAAGTTAATATTCCTAATTATAATAACACGAAAGCAGGTGCTCAAAGAACAGTTTTTGAGTATGATAAGGGAGAGGTAGTCTAGAAAGCCTCAATCAAAAAAAAGGAGCGTATCAAGATGCGTAAGGCTCTCATTATCCAAGGTGGTTGGGAAGGTCATGAACCAGTTGAAGTTTCAGAAGTGTTCGCCCGTGTCTTGCAGGAGCAAGGGTTTGCTGTGGAAGTATCCACAACGCTGGACAGCCTGCTTGATCTGGCAAGTTTACAAGAACTGCACCTGCTGGTCCCGGTCTGGACCATGGGCAGCATAACGGCGGAACAAAGCAAGAATGCCAGCCTGGCTGTAGCCGGAGGCGTTGGCCTGGCGGGCTGCCATGGCGGCATGTGTGATTCTTTCCGGGAAGATGTTCAGTGGCAGTTCATGACCGGCGGCCAGTGGGTGGCCCATCCCGGCAATGACGGGACAGCCTATACAGTCAATATCCGTTCATCATCTAATCCAATTACAGAGGGTCTGCAGGACTTTTCCGTCTGCAGCGAGCAGTATTATCTCCATATCGATCCGGCAGTGGAGGTTTTAGCCAGCACCAGCTTCCCCAATCCGGCAGCGCCTGGCTTTCATTCAACCAATCCTGTGACGGCCGTGCCTGTGGTCTGGACCAAAAGGTGGGGCCATGGCCGGGTCTTTTATAACTCCCTGGGCCACCATGCTGATGTCTTTGCTGCTTATGAACCGCTGGAGCTGATGCGGCGGGGCTTCTTATGGGCAGCAACCGGCAAGGATCAGGCTCTGGCTGCCGGCTGGTCGGTCGCTGACTTTGCCCAAGGCTGAGGAAAGGACGGTGACAGACATGGAAAAAATCCGCATAGGTATTATCGGTTGTGGCAATATCAGCGATATATACCTGAAAAATCTGCAGAATAACTTTGCCAGCACAGCAGTAATTGCCCTGGCTGATCTGGTCCGGGCCAGGGCTGAGAGCCAGGCACAAAAGTATGGTGTGGCCCGTGTGCTGACAACAGATGAATTGCTGGCCGACCCGGCTGTGGATATCGTGCTTAACCTGACCACACCCCAGGGCCATTATGAGATCTGCCAAAAAGCCCTCCTGGCCGGCAAGCCTGTTTATGTGGAAAAACCGCTGGCAGTCAGCCTGGCAGAGGGCCAGGAACTGCTCCAGTTAGCCCGGGAACAAAAGCTTCTCATCGGAGCGGCACCGGACACCTTTCTGGGGGCCGGCATCCAGACTTGTATTGAACTGATCGAAAATGATGTGATCGGCCGGCCAATCGGGGCGACGGCCTTCATGACCGGCCACGGCCATGAAAGCTGGCATCCTGACCCGGAGTTTTATTACCAGTCAGGCGGCGGTCCCATGTTTGATATGGGCCCTTACTATCTGACTGCTCTCTTTGCCATGCTGGGACCGGCCCGGCGCCTGACCGGCAGTGCGGCGATTTCTTTTGCTGAGCGCCTGATCACCAGTGAGAAAAAATACGGTCAGAAAATCAAGGTGGAAGTGCCGACTCATGTGGCCGGTATCATCGACTTTGCCAGTGGTGCGGTTGGCACAATCCTGACCAGCTTTGATGTCTGGGCCGCTGAGCTGCCCAGGATTGAGATATATGGCAGCAAGGGCAGCTTGTCTGTGCCTGATCCCAACACTTTTGGCGGTCCAGTCCGCCTGCGCCTGGCCGGCGAGGACCAGTTCCAGCCTGTCCAGCTGACCCGGCCCTATGGCGAGAACAGCCGCGGCCTGGGTGTGGCTGACCTGGGCCGGGCCTGGCGCGACAAAACAAACGATCAGAGGGCATCGGGTGACCTGGCCCTGCATGTTTTAGAAGCCATGCATCTTTTCCACCAGGCATCTGAGAGCGGCTGCCACCAAATGATGCAAAGCACATTTGTCCGGCCGGCCCTGCTTGATCCGGAGCAAGGTTTTTAAAGCCGGGAGGTAAGATCCATGCAAACTATCTGCCTGATTGGGGCCAGCTACAGCTGGACCCGCACCTTGGTCAGTGACCTGCTGGCCTGTTTTGCGGATGAACCCCTGGAAATACGCCTGCTGGACCTGGATGAAGAGCCGGCCCGCATCTCTAGCGACTGGTGCCGGGCCGCTGCCGGCAGCGCCGGCCGCAGCGGGGACCACTTTTTAGCTCTGACAGACCGGCAAAGAGCCTTGGACGGGGCTGATGCTGTTCTGATCACCTTATCGACTGGCGGCTTGGCTGCCATGGCCGAGGATATCAGGATCCCGGAAAAATATGGTATCTATGCCACTGTGGGCGACACTGCTGGTCCGGGCGGCTGGTCCAGGTCTTTACGCAATATCCCGGTTTTCCAGGATATTGCCGCAGATATCAAGCGGCTTTGCCCCCAGGCTTTTGTGGCCAACTACACCAATCCCATGTCAAGCCTGACTGCCTGCTTGGCCCGTTTGACAAACAACCCGGTGGCTGGCTTTTGCCACGCTTATTTTGAGATCAAGGATGTTATTCAAAAGATTTTTGGCCTGCCTGACTGGAGCAGCATTTCAGTTGAGATTGCCGGTATGAACCATTTCACCTGGGTGACGGATTTTAAGATTGCCGGCCAGAGTGGTTATCCTCTTTTGCGGCAGAAAATAGGCTCAGGCTCTTTGCGGGATCTGGCCCCGGCCGGCAGCGCAGATGAGATTGGTCTTTATTCCGCCCATAATCTGTTCATTGAGCTCTACGACACTTATGGTTATCTGCCTTATCCGGCTGACCGTCACACTAGTGAGTTTATTTCCTTTGCCCTGACTGGTCAGCCAGCCAGGCAAAAGGTGCAGGATAAAGAGGGTAACTGGCTTGAAATGCTGGATTACTGTCAGATCACCAGGACGCCCATCGCGGTGCGGGAGAAAAACCGGCAAAGAGCCCGCCAGGAGATGCTTGATGCCACAGCCCGCCATCTGGCGGGCCAGGGCGAAGCACTTAAAAAAAGCCGTGAGACCGGTGCGGATATGATCCGGGCCTATCTTTACAATGAAACTGTCATGGATGCGGTTAATGTACCCAACATCGGCCAGATCAGTGGTCTGCCTTTAGGTGCTTGTGTTGAGACCATGGGTGTGGTGGATGGTTTTGGAGTCCGCCCGGTCATGACCGGCCAGTTGCCTGAACCCCTCCTGGAGCTGATGCGGCCCCAGGCTGTGGGCAGCAAATGGCTGCTCGATGCTGTACTGGGCGGCGACAAGCAGCTGGCCCTTAAGGCCTTGCACAATGATCCCCAGTGCGCCCACTTAAAGCCGGGTCAGGTGCGCCAGCTGGCAGAGGAACTGATTACAGCCAACCGGCGCTTTGCCGATCTGCCCTTTTAAAAAAGGAGGTCCGTGTGCCAAAAAAGATGACACCGGCGCAAAGAACCCGGGCTGTTTACCAAAAAGAAAGGCCGGATCAGGTGCCTTTTTCCATCTATGAAAGCAAGGTGGCCGGCCAGCCCTACGCTGACCTGGTCCGCTCCAGGGGCATCTGCCTGATCCGCCGGGTTGTTTCCTGGAAGATTATCACCCCTAATGTGCGGCGGCAGCTGGACACAGTCAGGCTGGCTGATGGCAAAAAAGAGCACCGGCTGGTCCTTTCTACGCCTGTGGGCGACCTGACCTCTAGCTGGGCTGAAGCAACAGGGCTTGATATAAAGACCAGCTGGAAAAAAGAGCGCCTGTTTAAATCAGCAGACGATTACAAAAAGCTGCGTTTTTACTACCAGGATATGCAGCTGGTGGAAAACTATGCCAGCCTGCTGGATGATGTGCGTGTGGACCAGGCCCAGGAGCAGATCCTGGTCCGGGAGACTATCGGCCTGGAACCGATGCAGGAGCTGATCTCAGAAGTGATGGGCATGACAGCTTTTAGTTTTGAATGGATGGACAACCGGGACGAAGTCGCAAGCCTTTTGGCCATAATGAGTGAAAAGGCCCTGGCCAAGACCCGCATTGTAGCCGGATCACCCCTGGGCCTGGCCAATTATGGCGGCAATGTGGTGCCCCAACTGGTGGGCCGGCAGGGCTTTACTGACCACTATATGGCCAGATATGCCGAAAGCTACCAGCTGCTCAGCCAGGCCGGCAAGCTGATGGGAGTTCATCTGGATGGCCACAATGGACCGATCATGGATTTGATCAGTCAAAGCAAGCTGGACTATATCGAAGCCTATGATCCCTCCATGAGCCCGCCTGTGGACCAGGCCATGCAGTGTTTTCCCGATCAGGTGCTCTCAATCAACTGGCCCAGTGCCCGCCAGCTGGGCGATCAAGCGCAGATCAAGCAGGATACGCTGGAAATCCTGGGCCAGGTCAGTGATTTTAGCCGTTTTATTCTGGGAATAACCGAAGATATCCCCGCCTGGAAATTCGCCGAAAATGTCAGTGCAATTGCAGACGCCCTGGACCTTTGGGGTCCGCTGTAAAAGGAGCCATTTATGGAAAAGAGAAAAATACTGCTGGAAGTGTGCTGTGGATCAGTTGATGATGTGATTGAGTCTGAAAAAGCCGGGGCTGACCGGGTTGAGCTTAATTCAGCGATTTTCTTTGGTGGCCTGACCCCGACCCTGGGAGCTGTGCTTGAAGCCAAAAAGCGGGTCAAGCTACCTGTAATGGTCATGATCCGGCCCAGGGGCGGCGGTTTTAATTACACAGAAACTGAATTTGCCGCTATGGAGAAGGATACAGAGCTGGCTGTGGCCCATGGAGCGGATGGGATTGTTTTTGGAATTTTACACGCAGATGGCACGATTGATCAAAAACGCTGCGCCCGCCTGGTCGCCTTGGCCAAGGGGACAGACATCATCTTTCACAGGGCCATCGATGTGGTGCCCGACCTGCTGGCCAGCCTCGATATCCTGGCCGATCTGGGTGTCGAGCGGGTCCTGACCACCGGCCAGGCAGCTACTGTGGAAGCCGGCCTGCCGGTGATTAAAAAGATGGTCGATTACAGCCGGGGCCGACTGGAAATCATGCCGGGCGGGGGCACACCCCTCAATGCCCGCCAGCTGGTTGCCGAAAGTGGCTGTGACCAGGTCCATATGGCAGCCTTTCGCACTGTCTATGACACTTCCACAGCCGCCCGGCCCAGCATCACATATGGCTTTTCCCTCTACCCGCCCGAGGACAGATATGAACTGGCCAGCCAGGCTGTCATCAATGATGTCAGGCGCGCCCTGGACTGAGGATTTATGGCCAGCCGGGTATTTGCCAAATGAAAATCACGATGCTATCCTACTGATGACAAAAGCAGCCTTGACCAGAACCTGGTCTGGCCTTAAATGCAAAGGAGAAAGATATGGAAACAAAGATTGCCTTGCAGCTTTATTCAATCCGTACAGCAATGGAAAAGGACTTTTTCGGTGCTCTCACCAAGGTCAAGCAGGCCGGTTATGACAGTGTTGAGTTTGCCGGCTATGGCGGCTACAGCGCCGGGGAATTACGGGCCAGGCTGGCTGAGATCGGACTTGATCCTTATTCATCCCATGTCGGTGCCCAGCTGCTGGAAGAAGAACTGGATGAGGTTGTTGCCTTCAGCCGTGAACTGGGTCTGTCCTGGGTGGTCTGCCCCGGTCACAAAACTGAAACACTGGCTGACTGCAAGAAAATATCAAGCATACTAGTTAGGGCGGCCCAGGCCCTGCAGCCTTACGGGATCAGGGTCGGCTACCATAACCACTCCCATGAGTTTGTCAAATTTGGCGACAGCTATGCCCTGGACCTGATCATCGCCAATGATGCCGGTGTAGCCATCACAGCGGAAGTAGACACCTGCTGGGCCCAGTATGCCGATGTTGACCCGGTCGCCTACATTGACAGCCTGGGCGACCTGGCCGGACCTTTGCACTTTAAGGATATCAATGCCGGTTATAAAGATATGGCCGGGCAGGATATTAATGTGGAAGTCGGAAATGGCATGATTGATTTTCCCGCTATCATCAAAGTCGCCCGTAGGAACGGTATTTTAGAACGGGGCTTGATTGTTGAGCAGGAGGCCTTCACCCGCGATATGTTTGAAAGCATCAAGATCAGTTGTGATAATATCAAAAAAATGCTGGCTTAAAGAAAGGGAGAAAAATGAGTAAGAAAATCTATCAGGTGGGAATTATCGGCTGCGGTGGTATTGCCAATGGCAAGCACATGCCAGCCCTGGCCAAGTTGCCTAATGTGGCAATGGTTGCATTTTGTGATATCATAGAAGAAAGGGCCACTAAGGCCGCAGCCAAGTTTGGTAACGAGGATGCCCTTGTTTTTACTGATTACAAGGAACTTGTCGCCCTGGCCGACCTGGATGTCATCCATGTCTGTACCCCCAATAAATCACATGCACCCATCTCCATCGCCGCCCTTAAGGCCGGCAAGCATGTTATGTGCGAAAAACCCATGGCCAAGACCAGCCAGGAAGCCAAGGCCATGCTGGAAGCTGCCCGGCTGTCCGGTAAGAAGCTGACGATTGGCTACCAGAACCGTTACCGCAATGATTCTTTGTATCTGAAACAGATCGTGTCAGATGGTGAGCTGGGCGATATTTATTATGCCAAGGCCCATGCCATCAGGCGGCGGGCTGTGCCGACCTGGGGAGTCTTCTTGAACGAAGAAGAGCAAGGCGGTGGCCCTTTGATTGATATTGGCACTCATGCTCTGGACCTGACCCTTTGGCAGATGGATAACTACGAGCCGGACTTTGTGGTGGGCAAGGTCTATCGCAAGCTGGCTGACACCAAAAATGCAGCCAATGCCTGGGGGCCTTGGGATCCGGCTGAGTTCACTGTGGAAGATTCAGCTTTTGGCTTTATCACTATGAAAAATGGTGCCACCATTGTGCTGGAGTCCAGCTGGGCTCTCAACACTCTGGATGTGGGTGAAGCCAAAACCACTCTTTGTGGCAGTAAGGCTGGAGCAGATATGCAAGATGGCCTGCGCATCAATGGTGAGAAAAACAGCCGCACTTATGTTTTCAAGCCAGACCTGGCTGCTGGCGGAGCGGCTTACTATGCCGGTAAGGCAGAAGAACCCCACGATATCGAAGCACGCCTCTTTTATGAAGCAATTGCCCAGGACAAAGATCCTTTGGTCCTGCCGGAGCAGGCCCTGGTTGTCACCCAGATCCTGGAAGCTATCTACACATCGAGCCAGACAGGCAAGCCTGTTTATTTTGATTGAAATGGCAGGCACTAGATGAAGAATAAACAGACAGCAGGTTTTATTTGCATCTTAGTCACAGCGCTGGCTTTTTCTACCATGGAGATCGCCGGCAAGACAATTGCTGACCAGATTAACCCCTTCCAGATGACCCTGATCCGCTTTTTGATCGGCGGCCTGTTTTTACTGCCCTTCGCCTGGCGGGAGCTGCGCCGGCGCCAGTTGCAGCTGACGGCTGGTGATATCGGTTTTATCTTTTTGACTGGAGCCGTGGGGATCGGGATCAGCATGTCATTTTTCCAATTGGCTATCAAACAGACCAGCGCCGCTGTGGTGGCTGTGATCTTCAGCACCAATCCGATCTTCACCATCCCCCTGGCAGCTTTGTTTTTCAAGGAAAAGCTGACCAAGGTCAGGCTGGTCGGATTTATCCTCAGCCTGGTCGGAATTGTCCTGATCTTCAATCCTTTTACCAAAGCAGCGGAACCGCTGGGTATGCTGCTGGCCCTGGCTGCAGCTATCACGTTTTCCCTTTATACGGTGACAGGCCGGCTGCGCCTAGAAAAATTGGGTGGACTCATCCTGAACAGCTTTTCCTTCCTGGCTGGCTGCCTGCTGCTTTTGGTCGCCCTGTTACTTTTTCGCCAGCCAATCATCTCCGGAATCACGGGGGCTAATCTGCCCACCTTGCTCTATCTGGGGATTTTTGTCACCGGGATTGGCTACCTTTGTTATTTTTCAGCCATGAAGTACACCTCGGTCATCACGGCTTCGATTGTTTTTTTCATCAAGCCGGCCCTGGCACCTATCCTGGCCTTTTTCCTGCTTGATGAAAAGATTGATCTTTTTATGGCTGGAGGGATTTTGCTGATTATGGCGGCTGCAATATTTATTTTTCTGGGGGAAAGAAAAAAGAGCCGTTTACAGTAAAAAAGTCAGTTCTAGTAAAAAAGGACCTGCCTCATTTGCAGCAGGTCCTTTTTTTCTAGGGCAAGATTTGCTTATTTAAAGCGGAAAGCCTTGCGCCCGGCATAGACTGCCCGGTCGCCCAGGGATTCTTCGATGCGCAGCAGCTGGTTGTACTTGGCAACTCGGTCTGTGCGGGAGGGTGCACCGGTTTTAATCTGACCGGCATTGGTGGCGACAACGACATCAGCAATTGTGACGTCTTCTGTTTCACCAGAGCGGTGTGAGACAACAGCTGTCCAGTTATTGGTCATGGCCATTTCAATTGCGGCCAGGGTCTCAGTCAGGGTGCCGATCTGGTTGAGCTTGATCAGGACAGAGTTACTGACCTGCAGCTCAATGCCCTTGACAATTCTTTCGGTGTTGGTGACAAAGAGGTCATCACCGACC
This sequence comes from uncultured Oscillospiraceae bacterium, assembly GCA_964654125.1. GTDB lineage: Bacteria > Bacillota > Clostridia > Saccharofermentanales > UBA5734 > JAAYBY01. Next base: position 21,528 of record CAZZGG010000004.1, on the reverse strand, counting down.
AGCTGGACCTTATGGCCGATTTTGTCATTGAGCAGTTTCCAGCCTTCCCAGTCATCTTCAGCCAGAGCATCTTCTAAGGAGATGATCGGATAGCGCTCGACCAGGTCAGCCCAGTAGTCGACCATTTCAGACCGGCTCTTAAACATGTCGGATTTCCAGAAGTAATACTTGCCTTCCTGGCCGGCAGCGATGCCTTCCTCGTAAAGCTCGGTGGCGGCAGGGTCCATAGCGATAGCTATATCCTGGCCGGGCCGGAAGCCGGCCTGCTTGATAGCCTCAACCAGCAGCTCAAGGGCTTGTTCGTCACTTTCCAGATTGGGGGCAAAGCCGCCCTCATCACCAACAGCTGTAGCCAGACCGCGTTTTTTAAGCAGATCCTTGAGAGTGTGGAAGATCTCGACACTCCATTGCAGGGCCTGGCGGAAAGTATCAGCACCAACCGGCATGATCATGAACTCCTGCAGGTTGACACTGTTGTCGGCATGTTTACCGCCATTGATGATATTCATCATGGGAACGGGCAGGACATGGGCCTGCAGGCCGCCCAGGTACTGGAAGAGCTCAAGGCCTAAAGCTTCAGCAGCTGCCTTGGCGCAGGCCAGGGAGACTGCCAGCATGGCATTGGCACCAAGCCGGGCTTTATTGTCTGTGCCATCTAGTTCAATCATCAGGTTGTCGATGCCATTTTGGTCAAAGACGTTGAAGCCTTCCAGCTCCGGTGCAATCAGTTCATTGACATTTTGTACGGCCTTGAGGACACCGCGGCCCAAATAGCGGCCCGGATCTTCGTCCCGCAATTCGACTGCTTCAAAAGCACCGGTGGAAGCACCGGAAGGAACAGCGGCCCTGCCATAAGAGCCGTCTTCTAATTCGACTTCAGCTTCGACTGTTGGGTTGCCGCGGGAATCAATGATCTCCCGGGCCCAGATATTGGTAATGAAAAGTTCTTGCATAATAATTACCCCTTTCTTATCCGACGAATATTTTTTCAAACAGCATTCATTATACCATGAATCCCAGCTTGTGATTATAGCATGATCTGATGAATTTGCTGTAACAGTTGTTGCCCTGTCAGAGGGCGGCGTAAATCGTCGCCTGCAGCCGGGGGATAAAACGCGTATGATCAGCCGGCAGGCGCTGGACCATATAAACAATGGTCATGTCATCGTGGGGGTTGACACTGAACCAGGTCCCGGCGGCACCATCCCAGCCGAATTCACCGGCCTTGAGCAGGCTGGCATTGGCGACAGGATCAAGCAGGGAGCGGACGGCCAGGCCATAGCCAAAGCCGCGCAGGGTGGCCCAGTTGACGCTGGCCAGCTGGTCTTGATTGAGATGGTTGCTGGCTAAAAGCTCGACTGACCTGCTGCTGAGGATGCGCTGGCCGGCCAGTGTGCCCTTGCCCAGCAGCATCCTGGCAAAACGGGTGTAGTCAGATCTGGTCGAAAAAAGTCCGGCTCCGCCCATTTCCAGCGGCGGCGGCTGGTCCGGCCGGCCGGGCCAGAGCGGATTATCTTGCTTGGGCTCTAACTGGCCATTTTTATCCTGGTAGATGGTGGCCAGGCGACCGACCTGCTCCGGTTGCAGATAAAAGCCGGTCTCCTGCATATGGAGCGGGCCAAAAATGTGCTCCTGCATGAAGCGGCCCAGGCTCATGCCGCTGACAAGCTCCACAACAGCCCCGATAATATCGATTGACAGGCCATATAGCCAGGCTGTGCCGGGTTCAAAGACCAGGGGCACCTGGCCCGCCTGGTTGGCCAGATCGGGTAAAGAAGGCTTCTGGCCGGCTGCTGTTTGTTTGAAATGCCCGGTCATGATTTTGTCCAGGGCCTCTGCGGCCGGATGTCCGCCACCCTGGTAGGGCAGGCCGGAGGTCATAGTTAAAAGGTGGCGCAGGGTCATCTCATTTTGCACCGGTCTGGTTTGCCATTTGTCGCCATCCTTTACCCAGACCTGCTGGTCTTTAAAACCAGGCAGGTAAGCGCTGACCGGATCGTAGAGCTGGACCAGCCCTTGTTCATAAAGCTGCAGCAGGGCCACTGCGGTGACTGGCTTGGTCATGGAATAAATTCGAAAAATCGTGTCTGAATCGAGCTTTTTTTGGCGGGCCAGATCAGCAAAACCAACCTGGGTGGCCAGGATGGTTTCGCCCTGGCGGGTGACCTGCAGGCTGGCCCCGGCAATCTGGCCGGAATCGACAAAACTGTCGAGCAGGCTTTTGGTCCGGCTGAAGTTTACTCTAGTTGAACTCATAAAAACGGCCTCCTTTTTTTCTTGTCTTTGTTATAATTATGACTTGATCAGCCAGGTCAAGCAATAAGCTTTTTGCTTAATGCTGTAATTTGCGCAGCCAGGCTGGTTTTTTTCTGGCAATTGAGAGATTTTGCGCAGCGGCTGAAAATTTATTTACAATTACCTCTAACGATGCTATACTAAATTGCCTGAAACCCCAGCAGGGGGTCTTTTTGTGTGAATGAATCATTTTGTTTCTTTAACACAAAAAGTGGTGAGATGATGAAAGGAGGAGTATTGATGCCAACATTCAACCAACTGGTTAAATCCGGCCGGACAGCCAAGAGCTATAAGTCTTCTTCGCCGGCTTTGCAGACAACTTTAAATACGCTGAGAAAGCGCACAGTCCAGCAGGCATCCCCGCAAAAGCGTGGTGTTTGCACTGTGGTCAAGACAACTACACCGAAAAAGCCGAATTCAGCTTTGCGTAAAGTTGCCAGAGTCCGTCTGACCAACCAGGAAGAAGTTTCTGCCTATATCCCGGGTATCGGGCATAATTTGCAGGAACACTCGGTCGTTTTGATCAAGGGCGGCAGGGTTAAGGATCTGCCCGGTGTTCGTTATCATATTGTCCGTGGGACACTTGATACAGCCGGAGTAGCCAACCGCATGCAGGGCCGGTCAAAATATGGTGCCAAGAAGCCCAGAGCCGCCAAGACCAAATAATGCGGCAATGCTAGGCAGGTTGGATTTTTCGTGATCAGTACACTGTCATCAACCATCGTTCAGGTGGATGTGGCATGAACTGCACAACACGACCCCACATCGTGAGTACCTGTGGTTTCGGGGCCCAGCCCCGCATAATCATGAGAGGAGGGAAGAATAGTGCCAAGGAAAGGCCATGTCCCGGTAAGAGAAATATTGCCTGATCCTATCTATCATGATCTGAGAGTGGCAAAACTCATCAACAATATCATGCAGGATGGAAAAAAAGGCTTAGCTCAGAAAATTTGTTATGACGCCTTTGACCTGATTCGGGAAAGAACAGGACAAGAACCGCTTGAAGTCTTCAATAAGGCTTTAGATAACGTTATGCCGATGCTGGAAGTTAAAGCCAGACGGGTTGGTGGTGCCAATTACCAGGTTCCGATTGAAGTTCGGCCGGTCAGAAGGCAAACACTCGGTCTGCGCTGGATCGTCGCAATTGCCAGGGCAAGAAATGAACGCACCATGCGGGAAAGACTTGCCGGTGAATTGATTGATGCAGCCAACAGCAGTGGCGGAGCTTTCAGAAGAAAAGAAGAAATGCACCGAATGGCAGAAGCCAATAGAGCTTTTGCGCATTACAGATGGTGATTTTGGGAGGAGTTTTACTTACATGCCCAGGGAATTCTCGCTGGAAAATACGAGAAATATAGGCATTATGGCCCATATTGATGCCGGCAAGACCACGACAACTGAAAGGATTTTGTTCTATACAGGCAAGATTCATAAGGTTGGCGAGGTCCATGAAGGCGCAGCTACTATGGACTGGATGGAACAGGAGCAAGAGCGCGGGATCACTATAACCACTGCTGCGACGACTGCACAGTGGAAGGGTAAGCGGGTCAATATTATTGACACGCCCGGCCACGTTGATTTCACCGTTGAGGTAGAGCGTTCTTTGCGGGTGCTTGATGGTGCCGTTACTTTGTTTTGCGCCAAAGGCGGTGTGGAACCCCAGACAGAGACTGTCTGGCGCCAGGCCGATACTTATATGGTGCCCCGTCTGGCCTATGTCAACAAGATGGACATCATGGGAGCTGATTTTTTTCGCGCCGTGGAAATGATGAAGCAGCGTCTCAAGACTAATGCTGTGCCGATTCAGATACCAATAGGCAAAGAGGAAAATTTCCAGGGCATTATAGACCTTGTCAAAATGAAGGCTGAGATTTACGGTGCTGAGGACAGCATGGGCATTGAGATCCGGGAGGAGGAAATCCCGGAGGACCTGCTTGACCTGGCCCAAAACTGGCATGACAGGCTGGTCGAATCTGTTGCTGAAACTGACGATGAATTGACCTTGAAATTTCTGGAGGGTGAAGAGATTACGGAAGCAGAACTCAAAAGCGCTATCCGTAAGGCAACTATCGGCTGCCATATGACACCGGTCTGTTGCGGCTCATCCTACAAGAACAAGGGAGTGCAGATGCTGCTGGATGCAGTGGTTGACTTTTTGCCTTCACCTCTGGATGTGCCGCCAATTACCGGCATCAATCCGGATACAGGCGATGAGGACGTGCGCCAGACATCTGACGAGGAACCATTTTCAGCTTTGGCCTTTAAGATCATGACAGATCCTTTTGTCGGCAAACTCTGCTTTTTCCGGGTCTATTCCGGTACGATGAAAGCGGGCAGCTATGCCTTGAACTCGACTAAGAATAAAAGAGAACGGATTGGTCGCATCCTGCAGATGCATGCCAACCACCGGGCTGAGCTGGAAATGGTTTATTCAGGTGATATTGCAGCAGCAGTGGGCCTGAAGGACACCACCACCGGTGACACCTTATGTGATGGCGACCGGCCGATCATTCTTGAGTCAATCGAGTTTCCGGAACCTGTCATCCAGGTAGCTATTGAGCCCAAGTCCAAGATCAGCCAGGATAAAATGATGGTTGCCTTGACCAAGCTTGCCGAGGAGGATCCGACCTTCCGGACCTATACAGACAAGGAAACAGGCCAGACCCTGATCTCCGGGATGGGTGAGCTGCATCTTGACATTATCGTTGACCGTCTCTTCCGGGAGTTCAAGGTTGAGGCTAATGTCGGCACACCGCAGGTAGCCTATCGTGAGACCATCCGCAAGCCAGCACGCAGTGAAGGACGCTTCATCCGTCAATCGGGCGGGCGGGGCCAGTATGGTCATTGTGTTCTGGAGATAGAACCCCTGCCGACTGGCGGAGGTTATGAGTTTGTCAATAAAATTGTCGGGGGTGTCATACCCAGGGAATACATAGCTCCGATCGATGCCGGTATCCAGGAATCGATGGGCAGTGGTATTTTGGGCGGCTATCCTGTCGTTGATGTCAAGGTGACCTTGGTTGATGGCTCCTACCACGAAGTGGACTCATCTGAAATGGCCTTTAAGATTGCCGGTTCAATGGGCTTTAAGGAAGCCTGCCGCAAGGCGGAGCCGGTCCTGCTTGAGCCGATCATGCGGGTTGATATTATTGTCCCGGATGATTATCTGGGTGATGTTATCGGTGATATCAGTTCCCGGCGCGGCAAGATTGAAGGTATGGAAGACAGAAGCGGGATCAAGGCTATCAGTGCCAAGGTACCGCTGGCCCAGATGTTTGGCTATGCAACAACCTTGCGTTCCCGAACCCAGGGCAGAGGTACTTTCGTCATGCAGATCAGTCATTTTGAGGAAGTGCCGCAAAATATGATGGACTCAATTTTAAAAAGATAAAAACCTGGCAAAAAAGGCTGGTGCAGGCCGGATACCAGCCTTTAGAGATTGCCAAATCCGGTAAATAGTGTAAAATGTCTTATAACGGTAAAGACCGCTATTTTGACACATATATCAGCATGAGGGATGCTGACTAAAGGAGGATAAGCTCAAATGGCAAAGGCAAAATTTGAAAGAACAAAGCCTCATGTAAACATTGGAACCATCGGTCATGTCGATCATGGTAAAACATCTTTGACAGCTGCCATCACCAAGGTGCTGGCCCTGGCCGGATCTGCTGAATATAAGGCATACGACAACATTGATAAGGCTCCGGAGGAGAAGGCCCGTGGTATCACAATCAGCACGTCACACGTTGAGTATGAGACGGCCCAGCGCCACTATGCCCACGTTGACTGCCCAGGCCACGCTGACTATATCAAGAATATGATCACTGGTGCTGCCCAGATGGACGGCGCTATCCTGGTTGTTTCCGCTGCTGACGGCCCCATGCCTCAGACCCGCGAACACATCCTGCTGGCCCGCCAGGTTGGCGTTCCGTCAATCGTTGTTTTCCTGAACAAATGCGACATGGCTGATCCTGAGCTGGTTGAACTGACTGAAATGGAAGTTCGTGAGCTGCTTGATGCCTATGATTTCCCCGGTGATGACACACCTGTTATCAAAGGTTCCGCTCTGGTGGCACTTGAGACCGACAGTGATGATCCGGAAGATCCGGCTTATGCCTGCATTCACGAGCTGATGGCTGCTGTTGACGATTTCATTCCGACACCTGCCCGTCCGGTTGATCTGCCTTTCGCCATGCCTGTTGAAGACGTCTTCACCATCACTGGCCGCGGCACCGTTGCCACTGGCCGTGTTGAGCGTGGCATTGTCAAGGTTGGCGATCCGGTTGAGATCGTAGGTCTGGCTGATGAGCCCCGCACCACTGTTGTTACAGGCGTGGAAATGTTCCGCAAGCTGCTTGATCAGGCTGAAGCCGGTGATAATGTTGGTTTGCTGCTGCGCGGTGTTCAGCGTAAGGATATCGAGCGTGGCCAGGTTGTGGCCAAGCCCGGTTCAATTAAGCCGCACACCCACTTCACCGCTCAGGTTTACGTCCTGACCCAGGCTGAAGGCGGCCGTCATAAGCCCTTCTTCAGCGGCTATCGTCCCCAGTTCTATTTCCGGACAACGGATGTTACCGGTGTTGCTGAGCTCGACGAAGGCGTTGAAATGTGCATGCCTGGTGACCATGTCACCATCACAGTCAAGCTGATCACACCGATCGCCATGGAGCCAGGCCTCAAGTTTGCTATCCGTGAAGGCGGCAAAACTGTTGGTTCAGGCACCATCTCCACAATTATTGAGTAAACAGATTTTATCTGTTCGCCAGTAATTTTAGACTAACTAGAAGCGGAGTGTCTCATGCAATGGGGCACTCCGTTTTAAAGTGCAACCAGTGTCATGATATAATGTAGGCAATGACTAGATGAGTTGAGGAGACAGTTTGTAATTAATACGATCAGGTGACTTGAATGAAAGATAAAGACAAAGCAAAGAAAAATACCGACTTAAAGCGCAGATCATTGCGCTCAACAGGCCAGCTGCAGCTTGCTGAGAAAAGACAGGAGTCAGGACTAATTTTGGAAATGCCCCTGATCCCCCTGCGTGGTCTGGCAGTGTTTCCGGGTGTCAGCCTGACCTTTGATGTGGCACGCGACAAATCACGCCTGGCTGTCAAGGAAGCGATTGAAGGCAACCAGATGGTCTTTTTGACTGCCCAGAAGGATGTCACCCAGGACTGGCCCAGCCCGGATGATATGTTCAAGTCCGGTTGTGTAGCCCGGATTCGCCAGGTCCTGGAGATCCCCGGTGGTGAAGCCATGAAACTGCTGGTTGAAGGACGTAACCGGGCAGTTATCGACCGCTTCCGCCAGGAAGAACCTTTCTACCAGGTCGAAGTTACGACAATCCCGGCCCAGCTGCCCAAGGACGAGTGGCCGGTTTATGAAGCCTATCGCCGTCTTCTGCTCAAGGCCTTTGATAGATATGCCGCTGTTTCCGGACGTGTTTCACCCGAAGCCCGGTTGGCTCTTAGCAATATGGGTGACCCCTCTTTAGTGGCTGACACCATAGCCGGCCATATTAATCTCAATGTCCTGGAAAAGCAGACCCTTTTGGAAACGATTGATCCGACTGAAAGAATCCGCCTTTTAATCACCTTGCTGGACCGGGAGCGCCACATCACCGAAATTGAAAAGGAGATTGGTGACAAGGTTAGAACGACCATTGAGAAGAATCAAAAAGAATATTACCTGCGCGAACAGATTAAAACCATCCAGAAGGAACTGGGTGAACAGGAAGGTTCTCAAAAAGAGCAGGACCAGTACCTGCGCCAGCTGGAAAAATTGCCTTTGCCTGAAGACCAAAAAGACAAGGTCAAAAAGGATATAGTGCGGCTCAGCCGCATGCCGGCCGGTTATCCGGAAGGAGCTGTCCTGCGCAATTACCTTGACCTGCTCTTTGAGATGCCCTGGGGCAGGACTGACAAGGAGCGGCTTAATATCAGCCAGGCCAGAAGGATCTTGGACCGCGACCATTACGGCCTGGAAAAGGTCAAGGAGCGTATCCTGGAGTATCTGGCTGTGCGTAAGCTGCGCCTGGAGGCTGGTGAGAGCAGCTTTAAAGGACCTATCCTCTGTCTGGTCGGACCACCTGGTGTGGGCAAAACCTCGATCGCCCGTTCAGTGGCCCGGGCCCTGGGCCGCAAGTATGTCCGCATGTCCCTGGGCGGAATCAGGGATGAGGCTGAAATCCGCGGCCACCGGCGCACTTATGTTGGTGCTATGCCGGGCCGGATTATTAATGCTGTCCGGCAAGCCGGCCGCGACAACCCTTTGATCCTGCTTGATGAAATCGATAAACTGGGCAGTGATTTCCGGGGTGATCCATCCTCAGCCCTGCTTGAAGTGCTGGATCCGGAGCAAAATTACAGTTTCCGTGACCACTATCTGGAGATGCCCTATGATTTATCACAGGTCCTCTTTATCACTACAGCCAACACCACCGACACCATTCCCCAGGCCCTGCTGGACAGGATGGAGCTGGTCCAGATTTCCGGCTATACCGAAGAAGACAAAATCATCATCGCCAGAAAGCATCTGCTGGCTAACCAGCTCAAGCAAAATGCCTTGCAAAAAAGCCAGCTCAGTATCAGCAAAGCCGGTTTGCGCGGCCTGATCAACTGGTACACCCGGGAAGCCGGCGTGCGCCAGCTGGAAAGAGAACTGGCCCATGTCTGCCGCCGGGCAGCCATCTTGATAGCTGAAGAAAAACAGGACAAGGTCAAGGTTGATGCCAACAATCTGGAAGATTTGATCGGCAAACGGAAATATCGCTATGAAAAGGCCCAAAAGCAGGATCAGGTCGGTGTGGCCACAGGCCTGGCCTGGACCTGGGCTGGCGGTGACACCCTGCTCATAGAAGTGAACGTGATGCCGGGTAGCGGCAAACTGGAGCTGACCGGCCGGCTGGGCGATGTCATGAAAGAATCAGCTCGGGCTGCAGTCACCTATATCAGGTCTCAATCTGAAGTGCTGGGTATTGACGGCAGTTTTGCCAAAGATAAGGACATCCATATCCATGTGCCGGAAGGCGCTACACCCAAGGACGGCCCTTCAGCCGGCATAACCCTGGCCACCGCCTTGGCTTCAGCCTTGAGCGGCCGGGCGGTGCGGCGCAATGTGGCTATGACTGGCGAGATCACCCTGCGCGGCCGGATTTTGCCGATCGGTGGCCTTAAGGAAAAAGTCATTGCCGCCAACCGGGCCGGTATTGACACAGTCCTGCTGCCTGCTGATAATGAAAGGGATATCCAGGATATTCCCCAGACGGTCCAGGATCAGGTTAAGCTGATCATTGTTTCAGAGATGAAACAGGTGTTTGACCAGGCTCTGGCTGGCCCGGGCTAAAGCCGGTAAATAATACGCGAAAAAGAAATAAAAAAAGACCAGGCCTTTCTGCTGCAAAGCAAGACCTGGTCTTTTCAAGTTAAGGATTAGTTGGCCAGGACGGCCTGCCAGATCTGGTCGTAGAGGGAGTCGATCTGGGCGGTGGAATAGTAAACTTCCAGACTGGCTATGGTGGCGGCGTCCGGATAATAGCTTTTGTTTGCTGTCAGTTCGCTGGGCAGCTTTTGTAAAACTTCCGTATGAGGCGAGGAATAACCGACATAAACAGCGTTCATTAAGGCAATTTCCGGCTGGTACATGAAGTTAATAAAATCATGGGCACCCTGGGTGTTTTTGGCATTTTTGGGGATGCACATCATATCGATGGAGAGGTTGGAACCGTGGGGCATGATGTACTGCAGGATCTGGGGATCTTCTCCTTCTTCTTCCAGCCTTTGCTGGCAGACAACATGATCACCGGACCAGACCACCCCGGCCAGCAGTTCGCCTGAAACATACTTATCTTTGAGTTCATCAATGCCGACCAGGGGGCGGACTTGCTTGCGCTGCTCAATCAGGAGCTGCTTAGCTTCCTCAAGTTCAAGAGGGTCAGTGCTGTTAAGACTGTAGCCCAGATAGTTGAGGGCCACACCGATTGATTCGCGCATGCTGTTGTACATGCCGATGCGGCTTTCGTACTTTTCATCAAACAGGATCTGCCAGACCAGGGCCGGATCGTCGCTTGTGATCAGATCAAGCTCTTGAGTGTTATAAATGAGGCCGACTGTGCAGTAAAGGTAGGGCACGGCAAACTTATTCACCTGTTTATTGATAACCGGGTCGTCGGACAAGGTGATCCCAGCCAGACGCGGATCCAGGTATTTTGCGACATCCGGCAGTTTTGTGAAGTCGATTTCCTGGAGCTTGTCTTCTCTGATCAGGCGGGCAACCATGTATTCGGAAGGGACAATGATATCATAAGACTCCTTGTCCAGCTTAGGATACATTTTCTCATTATCATCATAGGTCAGGTACTTGACCTTATATTGCGGATAGGCCACTTCGAAGAGCTTGATAACATCTTCTATTTCGTAATCCTGGCCGAATATTGTATAAGTGTCCTGCTCGCGTGACATGTATTCGCCCCAGTTGTAGATGACCAGGGTTTCTTTGCCGCCGTTGTCACAGGCAGCCAGCCCAGCAAAAAGCAGGGCAAATAGCAGGATAAAAAGAAGAGTTCTTTTCATGATAAATCGCCTCCGTTGATTTTTGTTTTACTTTTTTCATCATTGCCGGTGCGGCTGTTGACCAAAAGGAGCAAGCCCAGGACAACAACAAAGAGCAGGGCGGAAAGGGCATTGATCTGGGGATTGACACTTTTGCGGGCCATGGCATAGATGGTGATGGCTAAAGTGGAGATCTGGTTACCGGCCGTAAAATAACTGATCACAAAATCATCGATCGACAAGGTGAAGGTCAGGATCAGGGCTGTGACGATGCCGGGCATGATCTCGGGAATGATCACCTTGATGATAGCCTGGTGGGGCCGGCAGCCCAGATCCAGGGCTGCTTCGAAGATATGGCGGTCGAGCTGGCGCAGTTTGGGTGAAATCGACAAGATGGCATAGGGGATGTTAAAAGCAATGTGGGCCAGCAGCAAGGTGGCAAAGCCGGTCTTCATGCCAATGAAGAAGAATAAGAGCATCAGGGCTATGCCGGTGACCAGATCAGGGCTGACATTGGGGATATGGGTGACAGTCATGACGGCCTGGCGGTACCTCCGCTTCATGGCACTCAGGCCAATACAGGTCAGGGCTGCAATCACGGTTGAGACCAGGGCTGAGATGAGGGCCACTGTCAAAGTCACCTGCAGGGCGCTGAGGATATCTTTATTCTGGAAGAGCTTCCTGTACCAGTCCAGGGTAAAACCGCCCCAGACAGCGCGGGATTTGGCCTGGTTGAAGGAAAAAACAATCAGGACAGCAACGGGTGCGTAGAGGAAAGCGAAAATAAGGCCCATGTAGAAGCGGCTGGCTGTTTTACGGATCATACCAGTAGCCCTCCTTCCGTGTTTTCTTTTTCATAGCGGGTCAGGATGCGCATACTGGCCAGAACGAAGACCAGCAGCAAGATGGAGAGGGCGGAGCCGGTTGTCATGTCGCGCGAGACCATAAACTGGCGCTCAATGGCATTGCCGATCAATAGATAACGACCACCGCCTAAAAGGTCAGGGATGAGGAAGGTGGTCATGGCCGGCATGAAAACCATATTAATGCCCGACATGACTCCAGGCAGGCTGAGGGGTAAGATCACCCGCATAAAGGTCTGGAACCGGTTGGCGCCCAGGTCCTCGGCCGCTTCCACCACACTGGGGCTGATCTTGACCAGGACAGAGTGGATGGGCAGGACCATGAAGGGCAGATAGTTATAGACCATGCCCAGGCCGATACCGAAATCATTATAAAGGAACTGGACGGGACCGATATTAATAAGGCCCAGCAGGGTGTTAATGATACCTTTGGGCTCCAAGAGAGCCAACCAGGCATAGGTGCGTAAAAGGGCATTCATCCACATGGGCATGACAAACAAGAAGAGGAGCAGATTACCTTTTTTAGCTCTGTCCTGGGAGCGGCGGGCCAGGACCCAGGCCACAGGGTAGCCCAAAAGCAGACAGATCACTGTGCTGAATAAGGCCACTTCCAGGGATTTGGCAAAGACATTAACATAGATCGGCACTTGGATATCAAGACCGAAAACCGAGTTGAGTGAAAAGATATTCAGGGCCACCGTGTCAGCCATGGAGAAGAAACGCTCAAAGCCACGCAGGGTGATAAAAAGGCGGCCGGCTTCATCATAGGCTGTAAAGGCATAAAATGCCACCAGCAGGAGTGGCGCCAGAGTGAAGACAAAAATCCAGACTAGATAAGGGTAGGCCAGACGGCGGATTGATCTCACCAATTATTCGCCTCACTTTCATCAAAGTTGTCATCTTCTTTTGCAGACGGGTCTGAATAGGCAGATTTTGCCATGACATGGATGTCTTCCGGGTCGAAGGCCAGGCTGACCTTGCTGCCCTCGTCATGTTTATCCGTACTTTGAATCATCCATTCATAGTCATCTGCCTGGACCAGCATCTCATAGTGCACACCTTTAAAAACAACAGAGGTGACCAGTCCTGTGATCAGGTCTGCTTGTGGCTCGACCAGATTGATATCTTCCGGCCGGATCACCACATCGACAGCTTGGTCCGGGAAACGCTTGTCAACGCACTTGAACTGGCGGCCGGCGAATTCAACCAGATAGTCTTCCTGCATGAGGCCGCTGATGATATTGCTCTCGCCAATGAAATCGGCGACAAAGGCATTGCGCGGCTCATTATAGATATCTAGCGGGCTGCCGATCTGCTGGATGACACCGTCCTCCATGACTATGACTGTATCCGACATAGTCAGGGCTTCTTCCTGGTCATGGGTGACATAGACAAAGGTGATGCCCAGGCTGCGCTGCATATCTTTTAGTTCTATTTGCATTTCTTTACGCATCTTGAGGTCCAGGGCGCCTAAAGGTTCATCCAGGAGCAGGACCTGGGGCTTGTTGACGATAGCCCTGGCAATAGCCACTCTTTGCATCTGTCCCCCGGAAAGCTGGTCGACCCAGCGGTCAGCATAGCCGACCAGGTCAACAGTTTTGAGGGCCTGGGCAATGCGGGCTTTGATCTCGGCTTTGGGTACTTTTTTGATGGAAAGCCCAAAGGCGATGTTGTCGTAGACATTGAGATGGGGGAAAAGGGCATAACGCTGGAAGACCGTGTTCAGTTTGCGCTGGTAGGGCGGCACATTCAAGATGCTGCTGCCTTCAAAATAAACAGCGCCGGAGTCCGGTTGCTCAAAACCAGCCAGAATCCGCAAGGTGGTTGACTTGCCGCAACCGCTCGGCCCTAAAAGGGTGATAAACTCATTGTGGCGGATATAAAAGGTGATGTCCTTTAAAACATGGGCGCTGCCAAATGATTTGTTCACTTTGACAACTTCAATGATGTGATCAGAGCCCGTTGCATCGGGCAGGTAAGACTGGCGGACCGGCTGCTGGGCAGATTTTTCTTTTTTGTTGAACTTGAGCATGCTTATCCTCCCTTAAAAACTAGGTGGGGTCGAGATCCACAAAACACGGGCCTTGCGCTTATTGCTGGTGTTGACCAGGTAGTGCGGCTCCAGGGGCTTGATAATAAAGCTGTCCCCCTTTTTAGCCTTGAGGACGCGCTGGCCCAGGTGAATATTGATGTTGCCTTCCAGGATATAACCGAACTCCTCGCCTTCGTGGGGGTTGTCCGGATAGGATGAACCGCCTGGTTCAAGGCTGAGCAGGATCGGCTCCATAGCATTTTTCTGGGCATTGGGGATCAGCCAGCAGATACAGCTGCCGGTTTCACTGTCGCATTTGATATTATAATCATCCTGGTTGAAGACGAATTTTTCATCGCCTTCTTCTTGGAAAAAGCTGTTCAAATTGGTGCCCAGTGAGGCTAGAATATCAACCAGGGTGGCAATTGAAGGTGATGTTTTATTGCGTTCCAGTTGAGAAATAAAGCCCTTGGACAGCTCGCAGCGGGCGGCCAGCTCGTCCTGGGTCAGGTTATTGGCCAGGCGTAAAAACTTTATTTTTTCACCGATATTCACTGCTGCACCTCTTTTCTTTTTTTATGTGAACAAGGGGATCAGATTGGCATATGCTTAATATATTAAACAAATAGTTTACATATGCTAAACACATGCGATTATTATAGCATGCAAGGATATGCTGTCAACTGGTGAAGGTCAATCATTTTTCAGGAGCCAGGCAGGCAATTTTTAGTAAAAATATGAGGAGGTCAGGCTGGAGTAAGATTTGCTTTTTTGAGCTGCCATGCGTATGATAAAGCATAGTTTGTGATAGGGGGTTGGCTGATGATGGAGGATATGAATCTGGATCTTGCCGCAAGAGAAAAACTGAAAACCGCCCGGCGGGTTGTTGTCAAGGTGGGCACCTCGACCATTACTTATGAAAATGGCCGCTTTAATCTGACCAACCTGGAGCACCTTTGCCGTTCTATCGCCAACCAGATGAACCAGGGCCGCGAGATTGTACTGGTTTCGTCAGGTGCGATCGGGGTTGGGGTTGGCCGTCTGCGCCTGCAGGAAAGGCCCCAGGCCATCCGGGAGAAGCAGGCTGTTGCCGCTGTCGGCCAAAGTGAGCTGATGAGCATGTACAGCCGTCTGCTGGCAGACTATAACTATGTGGTGGGCCAGATCCTCCTGACCAAGGATGATACTGATGACCCGCTCACCAGAGAGAATATCTGCAACACCTTCTCGGCCTTGCTGGAGCAGGAGATCCTGCCCATAGTCAATGAGAACGACACTGTATCAACCAGAGAGATCTATCATAACGGCACCTTTGGTGACAATGATACCTTGTCAGCAATTGTCGCCCGGCTGGTTCAGGCTGATCTTTTGATCATCTTGTCTGATATTGATGGCCTATATGATAAGGATCCACACCAGCATGAAGACGCTGTCCTGATCAAGACGGTCGCACGGATCGATAGCCGGATGGAAGAGTCAGCCGGCAGCGAGGGCAGTAACCGCGGAACAGGTGGGATGCGGACTAAACTGACAGCGGCCCGGATTGCAGCGGCTGCTGGGATCAGTACGGTCATAGCAAATGGCTCGCGCTCCAGAATTGTTGATGCTGTGCTGGACGGCCGTGATGCCGGAACCTTGTTTTTGCCGGATCGTAATTAATCAGCAGTTTCAGGGTCTTCGTCCACTATCGGATCCGGATCCGGTTCCGGGGCCGGGGTGGGGGCGGGTTCATGGATAGTGCACATTTCACGGGGATTCATAATCGAACCAGGGATGAAATACTCCCTGGCTGAGACAGGGCAATCCGGTGATATCTTCATACCTGATTCAGGGCAGATGGTCATGGATAAGACGCCGTCGGGCCTGATAAAGTCGATTGTTTCCTTGTCGGCATGGAGCCTGTTCATGGCATCTTGCCAGATCCTGATCGCATTGCTCTGATCATCTTTGGGAATTGTTGTTATGCCCAGTTTGTTATCATAGCCATACCAGACTGCAGCTGTGTAGTAGGGTGTGTAACCGCAAAACCATTTATCGCGGTTATTGTCTGTTGTGCCGGTTTTGCCGGCTGCCGGCATGTTCTCCAAACCCCGGCCTGAGGCTGTTCCGCCAGACTGGAAGACTCCTTTGAGGATGTCTGTCATGACAAAGGCAGTCTCCGGCTGGTAGACTTCCTCAAAATAAGGCTTATTTTCGAGCAGCACTTTACCATCGACATCCAATACACGAGTGTAGACATAGGGCTCGGTGTAAAGGCCGTTATTGGCAAATGTGGCATAAGCTCCAGCCATTTCCAGGGCGGACATGCCATTGCTGAAGCCGCCTAAAGATATTGCCACATACTGCTCGTCAGGCCGGTCCAAGCCGACCTGCTTTAAGTAGAGCAGGGAGTTTTCACCGCCCAGGACATTAAGCCAGGTGTAAGCGGCAATGGTGTTGCTGGATACTTTAAGAGCTTCGCGGACTGAGATGTTGCCTTTGAATTCCCTGTAGCTGTTCTTGGGGTAGGGGGTGGTGGGATTTTTATCGTCCAGGAAGTATTCCTGGTCTGTGAAGACGGTCGCAGCAGTTATTTTACCTGTATCCAGGGCAGGGCCATAGACTGCCAGGGGCTTGATGCTGGAGCCCGGCTGGCGAAAGGCACTGACCGCCCGGTTGAGGACCAGGTTGCCGCTCTTTTTGCCAAAGCCGCCCACTATGCCCTTGACCTGGCCCGGGTTGTCGTAATTATCGATCACCACAATACTGCCGTTGGGTTTTTCGGGCATATCAATCAAGGTGGAAGGATCGGAAACGAATAAGGACTGATCCATAAAGCTCGCTTCGATTTCCTGCTGCACCTTCTGGTCCAGGGTTGTTTCAATGGTCAGGCCATAATTATAAACAGCCACTGAAGCCATTGATTCACTGTAACCACGTTTTTCCACCAGGTCAGAGATGACCTTGCCGATCACATAGTCGACGAAATAAGAGTTGATTTGTGAAGCTGATACAGTGGGTGGTTTTTTGCGGAAAACCAGTTCCACATTGAGAGCTTGCTGGTATTCTCTTTCTGTGATCATCTCCAGTTCAAACATCTTCCCTAAAATGATCCTGGTCCGGCGCAGGGCATTGCGGCGGCCTGTTTCGGTCAATGGATTGTATATGGAAGGACCATTGGGAATGCTGGCTAAAAAGGCACATTCAACTAGATCCAGATCTTTGGCGTCTTTATCGAAATAGGCCTTGGCGGCAGACTGGACTCCGACATAGCTGTTACCCATGGGGACTAGGTTCAAGTAGAGCTCCATGATCTCGTCTTTACTTTTTTGTTCTTCCAGCTGGATGGCATTATACCATTCCTGGACCTTGCGCTGGGCTGAGACCTGGTCAGCTCCGGAGATCAGCTTGACTGTCTGCTGGCTGATGGTGGAGCCGCCGTGGGTGACATTGCCGCCGTTCACCACAGCGCTGAGGATGGCACTGAAAATACGGCGTGGATCGATGCCGATATGGCTGTCAAAGCGCTCGTCCTCAATGGCCTTGAAAGCCTCGTCAATATAGGTTGACTTGATGGTGCTGAAGGCGACAAATTCCCGGTTGATATTCTGGCTGCCGGTCAAGACTGCCACATCGTTGCCGGCGGCATCCTTGATCCGGGTCATTTCATTGGCTGACTTGATATGGTCGGTTGAGACAGGACTGGCAGTCATGATATAGCCGACCAGCATGCCACCGCCCAGGCCGCCGACAGCGAAGGACATGATGGCCACCAACAGGAAAAATAGGCCCAGGGCCTTGCTGATAGCAGTGCCGAACAGGCGTGGGAGCGACATCAGAGCACTGTTATGGGTAGGTTTTCCTTTCAAATGCCGATAGAGCTCTTTGCGCACAGCATTACTGGAACGCCGCCGGGGCGGCGGAGTGTAATAATTTTGTTTGACAGCCATCTAATGGCCTCCATTTAAGATCTGCTTTAGATCAGATATATTTAAATCACCGTTAAGGCTAAAGTCAAGGACTTATTTGTGTGCTCATTATAAGTTATCGGGACTTATTTGGCAATTAAAGCGCCCAGCTGCGGGCAGCTTGCCCTGGCTGAATGTGATAAACTAAGCTAAGAGAAGAGGCTGACAGGCAGGATAAGTGAGATGACAAAAAAGACCAGACGCAAAATTTTATGGGTGGCTCTAGGGCTGGTGCTGTTTTTTACAGCTTATGGTGTCTTTTTTCGCACTTACATGGATAGTGAGGAGTATTTGCAGTTGGCCTATGACTATACCGGCCGTGATCCTTCGATTGTAGATTGGCAGTACCCAGATTTTGCTGTGATCAATCATAAGGGTCGTTTGACTATCCATTTGGTCTTTCATACTACTGAGGACTTGACTAAAGGTCCGATCGGCCTTTATATTGATCCCTTCAAAAAGGCTGTTGTGGATGAAGATCCGCGCAGATAATGTACGAGGAGGCTAGAAAGATGGACCACCAGGCTCTTTACGAAGCTTTTCAAAAACTGGACCGTTCTTTGTTTCTGGATGCTAGCTGCAAGCAGCTGGCTTCATTTGATGAACCGCTGCCAATTGGTTTTGGCCAGACCATTTCCCAGCCGACCCTGGTTGTGCAGATGACAGCCATCCTGGATCCGGAGCCACTCAGCCGGGTGCTGGAGATAGGTACTGGTTCGGGTTATCAGACGGCCTTACTGGCGCCTTTTTGCCAATCTGTTTATACTGTGGAAAGGATTGCTGATCTGGCCCAGAAAGCGCAGGTGCGGCTCAAGAAAATGGGTTATGGCAATGTGTTTTTCCAGGTTGGTGACGGCAGTCTAGGCTGGCCGGAAAAAGCTCCCTTTGACCGGATCATGGTGACTGCTGCGGCAGGCCAGATTCCGCCGGCCCTGACCGAGCAGCTGGCACCGGGTGGCCGGATGGTTATTCCGGTCGGGCCCCGCGGCTGGCAGGACCTGATGTTAATTAAGAAGAGTAAAAAGGGCAAGCTGAGCCAGCAATCACTGGAAAAAGTAGCCTTTGTTGAACTGGTCGGCCAATATGGCTGGCAGGAAAAGGAGTAGACCATGAAGCAGAAGATGATCATCATTTCCCACGATGCTCTGGTTTTTGAGGATCTGGATTTGTTGGGCAAGCTGCCGGCTTTCCGGCAGTTGCTGGCTGAAGGTGCCAGGATCAACACCTTGCGCACTATTTATCCTTCGATCACATATCCAGCCCATGCCAGTATCATAAGCGGCAATTATCCAGGGCGGCACGGCATTATCAATAATGAACTGCCCGAGATCGGGGTGCTTGCTTCACCCTGGCACTGGTTTGCCCAAGATAACAAATCCAGGACCCTCTTTGGTGCAGCCAAAGAGGCCGGTCTTTCCACTGCAGCGGTCTTTTGGCCTGTGACAGGCAATGATCCGGATGTAGATTATCTGATCGCTGAGTACTGGTCCCAGTCTGCAGATGATGAGCTAGAGGATGTGTTTGCCCGGTCTGGTTCCAGTCCTCTAGTGATGGAAAAGATTGTTAAAAGAAATCTCAATCTTTTGCGGGGCAAGGAGCGCCAGCATCCGGAGGCTGATGAATTTGTCTTTCAGGCGGCTTGCGACATGATCCGGGAGTTCCAGCCTGATCTTTTGGCGGTCCATCCTGCTGCGATTGATGGTGCCAGGCACGCTTCCGGTGTTTTTTCCCAGCAGGTGGATGAGTCACTGCTGCATACCGAGCGCTGGACCAAGATGATCATTGAGGCGACCAAGGCTGCTGGTGTTTTTGAACAGACCAATTTTATTATCATGAGCGACCATGGCCAGCTAGATATAAAAAGGACTATCAATCCCAATGTTATCTTGCGTGACCACGGCCTGATCACAGCTGATGAAAACGGCAATTTCCTGGACTGGCAGGCTTTTTGCAAGTCGGCTGCTCTGTCCAGTCATGTCTACGTAAAAGACCCACAAGACACAGCTTTGCTCAAAAAGGTGCACGAGCTGCTCTTGTCTTTGCGGGATGAAGGTATTTACGGAATCAGTGAGGTGTTCACCAGAGCCCAGATCAAGCAGCAGGAAGGCCTGGATGGGGATTTTGCTTTTGTGCTGGAAAGTGATGGTTTTAGCTCTTTTGGTAATGACTGGCGCCGGCCCCTGGTCC
>CAZZGG010000004.1:0-1645 GCA_964654125.1 uncultured Oscillospiraceae bacterium | reverse complement strand
TTTTGATATTTCTGATTACAGGTTTGGCCGGGCCACCCATGGTCATTTGCCGGATAAGGGGCCTCAGCCGACTTTTATAGCGGCAGGTCCTGCTTTTGCGGCAGGTGTGCAGCTGGAGCGTCGCCCAATTGTTGATATTGCCCCGACTCTGGCCCTGGCCCTAAGTCTAGACTTACCTGATACTGATGGCCAGCCGGTCCGCCAGCTGCTGAAAAGCCTATGAAGATAAGAGCAGATGAGATAAGACCAGGTGAAGAGATCACTCTCCTGATCGAGGATCTCAACCAGCAAGGTCAGGGTGTGGGCAGGCAGGCAGGTCTGGTGATCTTTGTGGATGGGGCTATTCCGCAGGATCTGGTTCAGGCAGTGATTACAAAAAGGCAGACCAACTATGCTGTGGCCAGGCTGGTTGCATTAATCCAGCCATCGCCGGACAGGATAGAGCCGGCTTGCTCTTTGAGCGGCCGCTGTGGTGGCTGCACCTTGCAGATGATGAGTTACACAGGTCAGCTAGCTTATAAGGAAAGGCTGGTCAGTGCTGCTCTTTCCAGGATTGGCAAGATCGAGCTGGGAGCAGATACACTAAAGCCCATCCTGGGCATGGCTGATCCCTGGCATTACCGTAATAAGGTTCAGTTTCCGGTTGCGGGGAGCTACAACCAGCCCTTGCTGGGCTTTTATGCCAGCCGCAGCCACACCGTGGTTGATGGTGAGATTTGTCCGATCCAGTACCCGGTCTTTGATGTCATCCGCAAAACAGTGCGCCAGCATATTATTGACTGGCAAATAAGTCCTTATGATGAAGCAAAAAGACAGGGTCTTTTACGCCATCTGGTCATCCGGCTGGGCTTTGCCACTGGGGATCTCATGGTCATTTTTGTGATCAATGGCCAGGAGCTGCCTGGCCAGGCAGAGCTGATCAAAAAGCTGCATGAATGTATAGAAGATAATCAGGAACCGGAACTGCCACCGCTGCGCCTGGCCAGTGTCTTTTTGAATTTCAATAAAAAGGATACTAATGTGATCTTAGGGAACAAGAACCAGCTGCTGGCAGGTAAAGCCTATATTGAAGAGGAAATATTGGGTATACGCAGCAGGATCTCGCCCCAGACTTTTTTTCAAATCAATTCGCGTCAGACCGCTCTACTTTACGAGCAGATTATGTCTCTAGCAAACCTAAAGGGTACTGAGCAGGTTCTGGATCTTTACTGCGGTAGCGGAGCGATTAGCCTGCAGCTAGCAAAAAAAGCTAAATCTGTCTTAGGAATTGAGATTGTAGAGGCTGCTGTAATAGATGCTAGAGAAAATGCCAGGCTCAATCAAATCAGTAATGTTAGCTTTAAGGCCGGCAAAGCAGAAAAGATCCTATCCGAGATCTGGCAAGACTTAAAAGCAGATCTGATTGTCCTAGACCCGCCCCGCAAGGGCTGTGAAAGGGAAGTTATCAAGACGATTGGTAAACTTCTCCCAGCTAAGCTGATCTATGTTTCCTGTAATCCAGCCACCCTAGCTCGTGATCTGAGTCTGCTTTGTGATTACGGTTATGAAGTATCTCTAGTCCAGCCAGTTGACATGTTTCCTTGGACTAGTCACGTTGAGTGCGTAGTATTGATAACACGCAATATATAGTGATGTGCAAAAGAGG
>CAZZGG010000003.1:0-63246 GCA_964654125.1 uncultured Oscillospiraceae bacterium | reverse complement strand
CGCATGGAAAAATCCTGGGCCATCCGCACTAACGAATCATAAACCGCCGCATCACCATGCGGGTGAAAGCGGCCCAGCACATCGCCTACGGTGGTGGCACATTTGCGGTAGGCCTTATCAGGTGTGAAACCCTGGGTGAACATCGAATAGAGAATGCGGCGGTGAACAGGTTTGAGCCCGTCCCGCACATCCGGCAGGGCCCGGTTGGTGATAACGCTCATAGCGTAATCTATAAAGGATTTTTTCATTTCCTCTTCAAGGTTAACCGGAATAATCGTATTCTCAGGACTCCTGAACGCATCATCTATAGCTTTTTCTTTTTGTTTTTGCAAGTCTTTTCTTGAGTCGATCGGCTGATCAGCCATGCAGGTATTCCTCCTCAGCTGCCTTTGTTTCTTATCTAATTAATTATAGCATACAACACTCTTTCATGGTATCAGCGCAGCCCTTAAAGGGGGTTCTTGCTGATCCTGCCAGCCCGCCTGGGAAAACGCTCCGGCGTGGCAGTGAGCTTGCGGAGCAAAAACAGTGACCGCTGCATATCTGTTCCCGGCAGGTTAAACTCCTCCAGCTGCTCCAGCTGCCCGCCCAGGCTGGTAACTGCCAGCCTGGCCAGGGGCCACTCAGGTCCAGCAGCGCCTTTCATAGCAATAAAACAACCGCCTGGTTTGACCAAGGGCAGGCAATATTCTGCCAGTATGTTAAGCGGGGCAACAGCTCTGGCTATAGCCAGATCATGCTGGTCGCGCAGCCGCTTTTGCCGGCCGGCATCTTCGGCTCTGCCGTGCTCAGCCTTGACCTCCGTAAGCAGCAGTTTTTCAATCACAGTTTGCAAAAAGGCGATTCGTTTAGCCAGGCTGTCCAGTAGAAGGCAGCGCCAGTCTGGGCGCATGATCTTGATCAGTAATCCGGGAAAACCGGCGCCACTGCCAACATCAACCAGGCAGGGGGCGGATCTTTGCTCAGCTTCGTGGTCAAGCAGGGGCAAAACAGTCAGACAATCCAGTAAATGGCGAATGGCAATACCTTCATTGTCGGTGATAGCCGTCAAATTAAGCTTGCCCGAATAATCCTTGAGCAGCTGGAAATAAACCAGAATCTGCTGCTGCTGTTTTGTGGTTGCCATCTGACCGGCCCTGTGCAAGGCCTCACCGATCCAGTCTTTTAATGATAACTCCTGGTCAGGCATCATCCGCTCCTCCTGCTGCTTTTGCCTGGCCATCTCTCAACTGGAGATAAACCAGCAAAACAGAAAGGTCGGCCGGTGTGACACCGGCCAGGCGGCTGGCCTGGCCCAAAGATTGCGGCTTTAACCGGTCCAGTTGCTGGCGCGCTTCCAGGCGCAGCCCTTTTATCTTAAGATAGTCCAGGTCTTCTGGCAGCTGTTTTTGTTCCAGCTTGTGGAACTTCTTGATCCTCTCTTCTTCCAAGCGGATATAACCTTCATATTTCAGTAAAACTTCAACACTGTACTGTTCAGCCGGCGTCAGAACTGGTCTTTGTGGGTCCAGCTCAGCCAAAACGGCATAATTAAGCTCAGGCCGTCTGATCAGGTCAGCTAAACTGAGTGGTTGACGCAAGCTAGCGCTGCCCAGGCTGCCCAGCAGCTGATCGGACTTGGCACCAGGATAAAGCCGCGTCTTGCGCCAGCGTTCAATTTCAGCGGTAATCCTGGCCTGCTTGGCCTGATAAGCCTGCCAGCGCGTCTGGCTGATCAGGCCCAGCTCAAAGCCCAGTGGGGTGAGACGGGCATCAGCATTATCCTGCCTCAGGAGCAGGCGGTATTCTGCCCTGGCAGTCATCATCCTGTAAGGCTCTTTGCTGCCCTTACTGACCAGATCATCAATCATGACGCCAATATATGCTTGTGAGCGGTCCAAAACAAAATCCGTCTGGCCGGTCAGACGGCGCACAGCGTTGATACCAGCCACCAAGCCCTGGCCTGCCGCTTCTTCATAGCCTGAAGTGCCATTAATCTGGCCGGCAGTATAAAGCCCAGCCACCAATTTTGTCTCCAGGGTGGGCCTGAGGCAGACCGGATCAAGACAGTCGTATTCAATGGCATAGCCAAAGCGCATGATCTGAGCATTTTCCAAACCAGGCAGTGAATGGACCATCTGCTGTTGGATGTCTTCCGGCATGCTGGAAGACAGGCCCTGCAGATAGAGCTCATCTGTGGCACTGCCCATGGGCTCAATAAAAACCTGATGGCTTAATTTATCTGGAAACTTGACAAACTTATCCTCAATAGAAGGGCAATAACGTGTGCCCGTTCCAGCTATCTGGCCACTGTAAAGGGGGGAGCGATCCAGGTTTTCCCGGACCAGCTGCCTGGTTTTTGCAGTTGTATGAGTCAAATAGCAAGGCAGTTGCTTGAACTGGTCTAGAGCCTGGAAAGGTTCAGCCATATGGGAAAAAGGTGTAATATACAGGTCTCCGTCCTGTTTTTCCAGTTTACTGTAGTCGATGCTGTTGGCGTTAAGGCGTGGCGGAGTGCCGGTCTTGAAGCGTTGTACCGGCAGGCCCAGACTGCGCAAGCAGTCAGACAAGCCATGCGCAGCGAAATGGTTATCGGATGCTCCGGCAAATTTAGTCTGCCCTACGATTATTTCACTGTCCAAAAATGTACCACTGGCGATAATGACAGCCCTGGCGGTGTAGACAGCAGCCGTTTTCAGGAAAATACCACTGACAGCCAGACCACGCGCGCTTTTTGTCACCAGGATTGATTTGACTTCAGCCTGACGCAAATTTAAGAGTTTTTCTTTTTCCAGGACTTGTTTCATCAGTTCCTGGTAACGGCGCCGGTCAATCTGGGCCCTGGGCGAGAGGACTGCCGGACCTTTGGAGGCGTTGAGCATGCGAAACTGGATCATTGCCTGATCAGCAATGCGTCCCATCTCACCGCCCAGGGCATCTATTTCCCGTACCAGCTGACCTTTGCCTGTCCCGCCAATATTAGGGTTGCAAGGCATATTGGCAACAGTATCCAGGTCCATAGCCAGCAAAAGGGTCTTTTGACCGAGCCGGGCAGATGCCAGCGCAGCTTCACAACCGGCATGGCCGGCACCAACCACTGCTATATCATAATGCCCGGCCAGCCAGGCACCATCCCGGGCCAGGGCCTGTTCCAGGTTTTGTATCACTAATTCAACCTCATCAAATATTATTTGCCTACGCAAAAACGGCTAAAGATCGTTTCAATCAAGCTGTCAGTCACGGAATCACCAGTAATCTGAGCTAGGCTGTCCAGTGAACTGCGCAGCAAAAGAGCAACTATATCCAGTGGCAAGTCTTCGGCCAGAGCCTGGCTTGCTTCTGTTAAACGGCCGACCGCCTCTAGCAGTAAGTTACGCTGCCTGCTGTTACTGACCAGCAATCCTTCATCCTGGCCATTGCTTAAGCTTTCATAAAGGAAAAGAATCTTCTGGCGCAGCTGCTCTATTCCCTCACCAGTTAAGGCCGAGCAACTGATCAGCTCTTCTTTGGGCCAGAGCCGGCTCAGCCTGGCCAGCACAGGGCCGGACTGGTCCAGATCATCCTTGCTGAGCAGGGGGATGATAGTTTTGTCCTTGACTTGTCTTAGTAAGGTCAGGTCCTCTTCAATATCACTGGCAGGTGGGGAAAAAAGCCAAAAAATCAAGTCCGCTGCAGCCAGGGCATCTTTGGTCCTGGCTACACCCAGCTGCTCGACAGGATCCTCGCTCTCCCGCAGGCCGGCTGTATCAATTAATTTAACCGGAATACCCTGGATATCAACGATCTGCTCGACTGTATCACGGGTTGTGCCCGGCACAGCTGTTACGATCGCCCGGTCAAAACCGGCCAGGGCATTAAGCAAAGAGGATTTACCGGCATTGGGGCGGCCAGCCAGGACAACTGTCAGGCCTTCTTTGAGAATGCGGCCCTGGCTGTAACTGTCTGCCAGTCCCGCCAGCTCCTGGCTGGCCAGAGCTATTTCCTCCTGCAGGCCTTTTTGCACAGAACTTGTTTCATCATGCTCAGGAAATTCCATGATCAGCTCAAAGGCAGCCAGCAGTTGATAAAGGGCAGCTGCATTCTTTTTCAGCCTGTCAGAAAGCTGTCCTTTCAGTAAAGCAGCCGCATTTTGTGCACTGCGGGCCGCATCAGCAGAAATAAGGTCCATCACAGCTTCTGCCTGGATCAGGTCCAGCTTACCGTTTAAAAATGCTCTTTTTGTGAACTCGCCCGGCTGGGCCGCCACTGCCCCCTGCTCCAGTAAAAGGCGTAATATCTCCTGTTTGACGGCATTGCCGCCATGGCAGGATATTTCAATCACATCTTCACCGGTATAGGAATGGGGTGCACAAAAACGTGTCAGCAGGACTTGGTCGACCACATTGCCATTTTGCGGATCAATTAAGTCGCCCGGTGCGCATGTGTAACCTGCCATCTTGCTGACAGAGCCAAAGCGTGCAGCAAGCGGCAGAAAAAGCGGCTCAACAAGCTGGGCCGCTCCTTGACCGGACAGACGGATCAGTGCAATCCCACTCTGGCCTGGCGGTGTTGCCAGAGCTACACATATATCAGGGAATAAGCTGGTCATGCCAATTTATTCGTCACTCGGTGCAACTACCACATGTCTTTGGGCATCACTACCCACACTGTATGTTGTTATACCGGCAAAGCCTTGCAAAGCCGAATGGACAATCCTTCTTTCGGCCGGATTCATTGGTTCAAGATTAAATGGCCGGCCGGTCTGGCGCACCTTTTTAGCCGTCCGCTCAGCCAGGCCGACCAGGGAGTCTTCCCGTCTTTTTCTGTAACCGGCAATATCCAGCACAACCCGGATCCTTTTTTCACTGACCTTATTAGCCACTAGTGAAGCCAGATACTGGATGGCATTAAGGGTCTCACCGCGTCTTCCAATGGCTGCCCCGCAATCGCGACCGCTCACATCAACAAAAATTGTGTCATCTTCGCGATAAGAGCTGATTTTGCCATGGATACCGATGCCTGACAAGACAGCGGCCAGGTATGAAACGGTCTCGGCTTCCTCTGAAGTCAAGCTATCATCCGCTTCAACTTCATAAGCATCGTCCTCTGCCTCTGCAGAGATTAAAGCTTCCATTTCCTGCTCTGTTTCTAGAGGAGCGGGGGTAAGGTCCTCCCGGGCAGCAGTGACGCGCACCCTGGCGTTTTTGCGTCCCAATCCTAAAAGACCGCTCTCGGCTTCTTCCAGCACTTCAACTATAACGTCATCATCTGTCAATTGCAGCTCTGTCAGGGCTTCTTCAATTGCCAGCTGGACTGTTTTGGCAGATTTTTCAATGGATACAGGCATTATGTTACCTCCCTGGCAAACGGCCGGTTCAGGCCCGGGCCGGTTTGGCCTTAGCTTTCACTTCAGCTTCCTGCTCTCGCTGGGCCTTTTCGATCGGCTTGGTGAAAAAATAGTAAATATAGACTGATTGAGCAATCATCATGATGTTACCGATTATCCAATAAAGTCCCATGGAAGCAGGCATGGAAAATGTTGTGATAAGCATAAAGACCGGCATTATCATGTTCATCGTCTTCATCATCGAATCGCCCTTGTCTTCTGGTGCTTGGCCTGCCCGGGCAGGATTGATTTTTTCTCTTTCCTTGTCCTCTGCCGCCTTTTCCCGGTTAGGTGTGATCAGGCGCGTGACCCGCATCTGGACCAGGGTCGTCAGCAGCACTATCAGGGGAATCAGCAGCATGGGCAGGTAAGAGCGCCAGGTGTCAGCTCCAAAGACAATGCTGGGATTGTAACTGGGTTTAAGGCTCAGATCCAGACCAAGAAAGTTCAGATTAATCAGCTGGTCCATCCTGAGAAAACCACGGTTGACCACACCGGCCAGGGCTGATGAGTTGTTGCCCAAGACCTGTAAGAGAGAAGTGTTATCCATCACAGCCCTGTTTTTGACAATTTCTGTGATCAAGGTCTCGCCGCCACTATCCTTCAGGCTAAAAAGATAATTAGCCATTTCTTCTATTTTGTCACCGCTGATTCCCATCAGATGGACCAGAGGTGCCTGGATAATCCGGAAAATCGGCCAGATAATGAAAAGCTGTAAGATAGATGGTAGACAGCCGGATAAAGGTGAAGCACCATGCTTTTTGTAAAGCTCCATTTGCATCTGGCTTTGCTTTTGCTTGTCATTGGGGTAAAGACGCTGGATCTGGGCGATCTCCCCCTGCAGGGCTTTTTGTTTGAGAGTGCTTTTTTGCTGATTTATACCCAGGGGGATCATCAGGCCACGCAAAAACACCGTGAACAAAATTATGACAACACCAAAATTTCCAGTTATGTCATAAAGTAGATGCATGAACCAGCCAAAAGCTGTATAAAGCGGGCTGAGCGGGCTGAAAAGGGCAATAGGGGTGAAAAGTGAACCCATGTTTTCTAACTCCTTGTCTTGCTGTACCTGATCAGGGCACAGGGTCGTAGCCGCCCTTGCTGAAAGGGTTGCAGCGGATGATACGCCAAAAGGCCAGCAGACTGCCCTTAAAAGCACCATGCCGCCTGATGGCAAGAATGGCATAATTTGAGCAAGTCGGCTGGTATTTGCAACTGGCACCAAATAGTGGTGAAAGCCGTCGCTGGTACCAGTAAATCAGGCTGATCAGCAGTCTTGACATGGTTTTTGGTCAGGGTCTGCTTGAACAGGTAGTAAAAGACCCGCCCTTTTTACCAAGCTGGTCACTTCCGGACCGATGGTCTTGAGGTCAGGCCATTTTTCTGCTGGCTTCCCAACCAGAATCAGGTCAAAACCGGTTCGCAGATCAGGTGCAAGTTGGCGATAGCTTTCGCGCAATAATCGTTTGATCCTGTTCCTTTGCACACTGCCTGCCACCTTGCGGCTGGTAGTTATGCCCAGCCTGTTTTTGTTTCCATAACGCTTTAAATAGTGCAGGACAACATGCTGGCTGCTCAGATGGCGGCCTTTGCGGTAAACCCGCAAAAACTCATAATTGAGGCGCAGTGGCAGCGTTTTCTTCATTGCGGAAAAAAGAAGACCACAGGTCCTGCGGTCTTCAGGCACTCAGCTTTTTGCGGCCTTTCAGCCTGCGCCGTCTCAGTACATTACGACCTGATGCTGTCAGCATCCTTTTTCTAAAACCATGTTCTCTTTTTCTTTGCCGTTTCTTCGGCTGATATGTCATTTTCATGTATATATTCCTCCAAATTGATCAAAACAATAGCGTTAAGATTATACAAGCCATCCCCGTCCCATGTCAACAGCTGCAAAATCCTGTTCTGCCTATCCCTGCCTGTTTTTCTGCTGGCCTTGCGCGTTCAAGGACTCTCTTGCACCGGAATTTCTTTTGTACCTGCCGAATCAGCCAGGACTTTCCGGGTCCTTGCCAGGCTTGCAGCCAGCTCTTTTTGATCAGACTGGAAGGCGGTAGGATCTTGCAGTGCTGGAATCACTGGGACAATCAGGTGTTGGTAACCTTTGCCCCGGGGCACACGGGTGACATAAGTGGGTATATATTCTGCTCCTGTCACGACCACCTTGCCCGCCTGCTGGCTCAATTTGATTTTGGCTATCATGGCATCTGTGGCATAACCTTTTGTGCCATGCGTATTAAAGTCCATATTGTGCAGGACATTGCCCAGGGAATAAAACACAAGGGTTCTGCTCTTGCCATCTGCCGCAGTCAGGACATCTATCTCCTGAAGAACATGCGGATGGTGGCCGATAATCAGCTCTATGCCGCCATCAGCTAGCTGCTGGGCCATCTGGCGCTGATAGGAACTGCTTTTGGTCTGGTACTCATTACCCCAATGCAGGGACAGACAGATAAGCTCAGCTCCCTCTGCCCGCAAAGCCTGGGCTCTTTGCAGAATATTCTCAATATCTGCTACAAAAACCGCCTGATTATAAGGATTGAAAGAATCGATCAAAGGCTCAGCAGCTGCAGGCATTGGTATGCCATTTAAAGTTTTTTGCTTGGCTGCTGCTGTTGTTTCATAGGTGAAGGCTAAAAGACCGATCTTATAGCCGGATACTTCCAAGACTGCATCTTTCCTGCCTGTCTCATCTGGCCTTGTCCCAATCACAGTAAAGCCCTTATCGGCAAAAACAGCTGCTGTCCTGATCACTCCGGCCAGGCCACGATCCAAAGTGTGATTGTTAGTCGTCCAGGCAACCCGGAAACCGGTATCATAAAGAGCATCGGCTATTTCATCAGGAGCGCAAAACATCGGATACCCAGTATAGGGCGGCCCATTTAAGGTTCCTTCATAGTTGGCCAGGGCCAGATCAGCTGTTTGGATAATCGGCTTGATGTAGGCAAAGGCAGGCCGATAATCATAACTGCTAGATGCTTCGTTTTTTTGCAGTCCTCCATCAATCACTGACTGGTGCAAAATGACATCACCCACAGCCATCAGGCTCAGATCAGGCATGGGTGTCGGTGTTGGTGTGGCTGTAGGCTGAGGTGTGGCAGTCGGTGGCACAGTTGGTAGTGGAGTCGGCTGGCTTGTTTTTGTGTTAGGCGCAGCTTGGGTCTTCGGGCTTGTTTCCTCCGGCTCAGGAACCGGTTTGGGCCGATCAGCCAGAGCCTGGACAGCCAGCAGGACAATTACCAGGGCCAGCAGGGCCAGGGGCAGGCCCAGGCGATGAGAAAACCGTTTTCCAGATCTTTTTTTCAATTCAGGCATCAGCTTCCTCCTGCTCCAGTATCTGTGGACCACCAGCCAGGCTGCGACAAACGACCAACTTAAGTCCGGGCAGCTTGAGACGCAAGCTTTCTTCTGCCGCCAGACAGACTGCTCTGTTGGCATAAACAGCAAACAGACTAGGACCACTGCCAGTCATTTGTGCCATTATTGCTCCTGTCTGCAGCAACTGATCTTTCAATTCTGCCAGTTCAGGCAGCAAAGAAAAAGAGACCTTTTCCAAGACATTGCCAGCGGATCGGGCCAGACCAGCCAGATCTTGCGCCTCCACAGCTGCAACAAGAGCAGCAGTTGCGGGTGCAGCTGTTTTTTCCGCCAGATTAAAAACTGTGAAAACATCCTTTGTGAGCAGGGCTTGATCCGGCAAAGCCAACAAAATCGCCAGATCATTCCAATCAGGTAGTTTTGTCAAAATCTCGCCGATCCCCTCACACAGAACTGTTCCGCCCTTCAGGCAAAAGGGCACATCAGCCCCCACCTGGGCTGCTAGCAAAAAGAGCTCAGCATCTGTGTAATGATTGGGGAAAATCTGGTTCAGAGCAAATAAAACTGCCGCTGCATTAGAACTTCCTCCAGCCAGGCCGGCTGCCAGTGGTATTTTCTTTTCGATGTGGATTTTCAGCTGAAGTCCTGGCTGGATCTTTGCACCATCCAGAAAAATCCGGGCTGCCCGCCAGGCTGTATTAGTATTATCAAGCGGCAACTGGGCCAGATTTGAAGATATTTCTATAGTATGGGCAGCAGCCGGGCCTAGCTTGACATCTATGCGCAAAAGGTCCGCCAGATCAAGGCTTTGCATAACAGTGGCGAGCAAATGATAACCATCTGCTCGCCTATTAACTATATCAAGCGATAAATTAATCTTGGCTGGCGCCGTCACAAGCAAGTGAGACACACAACACCTTCCCTGTTCTATTTTCTGGTCAAACTGGCATCTGCTGGCCAGTCAGACAAACTAATGGGCCATTTCACCACAGCTTTCGCTGTCAGGTTCTATAGCAATTTCAACAACGCGGGTCAGAACATCAATATAGCTAAATGAAACTGTTTCCTGATACGAGGCATTTTTTCTGGCACAGCGAACTGTAAACACATTCGGATAACAACAATCTAAGATTCCTTCATGGATAATAGTTCGTTTTCTGCCACCATTTGATCTCAGTTTAATTCTTTTGCCTATAAAAGACTGCATGCCTCTTCGACAAATATCAAGATCAGCCTTTACGATCATTTGGCCACCTCCGCCTAAATTATTCCCCCTGCTGCTTATAATTCCCCCGTAGGCACTATTATACCGCTTTCACAAGCTAAAGTCAAACTAAAGCCACAACAGGTTGTGGTTTAAGCGGGCATATCATCCCAAATATAGAGCTTTAGATTGACTAATAGACAAACTTGATCAGCTTGTACTAAAATAAGTCATGTCTTGCGAAATCAAACTGGGAGGGTACCCTATGTTATCTGATATTGAAATTGCCACGAATGCAAAGATGCGACCTATAGCTGAGATTGCCGCAGAACTGGATCTGGCTGAAAATGACTGGGAACAGTATGGCCGTTATAAAGCCAAGTTGAACATCTCCGGCAGCCAGCAGGCCAAGGGCAAGCTGATTTTGGTGACCGCAATAAACCCCACCCCAGCTGGTGAAGGCAAAACAACTGTTACTGTTGGGCTAGGCCAAGCTCTTTGCCAATTAGGCCACAAGGCGCTAATTGCCTTGCGTGAACCTTCCCTGGGTCCGGTTTTTGGTATAAAAGGTGGCGCGGCAGGTGGTGGTTATGCGCAAGTGTTACCCATGGAAGAAATCAACCTGCATTTTACTGGTGATCTGCATGCTGTAGCTGCGGCCAACAACCTGCTTGCCGCTGTTATAGACAACCATATCCAACAGGGCAACACTTTAGGTATTGATGCGCGCACCATCAGCTGGCAGCGCTGCCTGGACATTAATGACCGTCAGCTGAGGCAGACAGTGATCGGCTTAGGCGGTAAGGTAAACGGCAGCCCGCGTCAGGAAAGTTTTAATATCACTGTAGCTTCAGAAATCATGGCCATCCTGTGCCTGGCAGATGATCTGCCGGATCTCAAGGGCAGGCTCGAAAGAATCATCATCGGTTCAAACTGGCAAGGCGAGCCTGTTCTTGTCAAGCAGCTGGGTGTAGCCGGTGCCCTGGCCGCCTTGCTTAAAGAAGCAATCAAACCTAATTTGGTACAAACCCTGGAGGGAACACCAGCTTTGATCCACGGTGGCCCTTTTGCCAACATAGCTCACGGCTGCAGCTCAGTCCGGGCCAGCCGGACCGGACTGGCTCTGGGTGATTACCTGGTTACTGAAGCCGGCTTTGGGGCTGATCTGGGAGCTGAGAAGTTTTTCGATATCAAGTGCCGGGCCAGCGGTCTGCAACCGGCAGCAGTGGTGCTGGTTGCAACCATCAGGGCTTTGAAATACAACGGGGGGTTAAGCCGGGACAAACTGACGGAAGAAGATCTGACCGCTTTGGCCAGAGGTCTGGTCAATCTGGATAAGCACCTGGAAAACCTCCAGCTCTACGGTGTGCCATGTGTAGTGGCTTTAAACCGTTTCGCCACTGACAGCGCTGCTGAAATAAAACTAGTCACCGAACGCTGCCGGCAAAAAGATACCGCCCTGGCCCTGACCGATGTTTTCGCCCTGGGGGGTGCCGGTGGCCTGGACCTGGCCCGGGCGGTTGTAGCTGCTGCCGAAGCTGCAGACACAACTTTCAATCTGCTCTACCCCGATGACAGCACTTTGCTGGAAAAGATCAAGACGATTGCGCAAAAGATCTACGGGGCTGCGGAAGTGACTCTCCTGCCTCCTGCTGCCCGTGAGCTGGCCCGCTTTGAAAGCCTGGGTTATGGCTCACTGCCTGTCTGCATGGCCAAGACCCAGTATTCCCTCTCCGATGATCCAACCAGACTGGGCCGGCCAGAAGGCTTCACCCTGACAGTCCGCGAGGTGCGGCTCAGCGCAGGGGCGGGCTTTGTGGTAGCCTTGACCGGAGATATCATGACCATGCCCGGACTGCCCCGCCGGCCGGCAGCTGAAGCTATTGATATCACAAGCGATGGTAGAATCAGCGGTTTGTTTTAAGCGGAGGGACAATGAAGAAAAAGCCTTATCCAGCCAGGCGCAGGCCGGGGAATAAAACCAGCAACGTCGGTCTGGCAGCCTTGCTTTTTATCCTGCTACTGGTCATTGCCGGTTTGGTCTATGTCTTCCGGACTGAGCCGGATCGACCGGTCCAGACCCAGCCTCCACTTCTGTCAACGGCCACGACAAACCAAGTTGCAACAAGCAGTCAACTGCTAGGCAGCCAACCGCTAGTCACCAGCACAAGCGCAGCGACAACAACGACAAGAACCACCCTTGACCAGTCCGCCCGTCAAGCAAGCTTGACGCTGGCCGGTGAAAAGGTCAAAGCCCGGCTGGCAGAAGCAGCCCCGGGCCGTTATGCTGTTTATTACCAGAACCTGATCGGTGGTGAAAGGTGGACTTATCAGGAACAAGAACCCTTTGTGGCCGCCAGCTCAATCAAACTGGGCATCACCAGCTACCTCTATGAGCAAATTGCCGCCGGCCAGATCAAGGCTGACGAGATTTTGGCATATGATAACAGGCCCTATCCGACTGGTGATTATGAAGCCGGCACAGGTACTGTCCAGGGCCTGCCCAATGGCAGCAAGTTCACTGTCAGTGAAACAGCCGCTTTGGCGATCAAGATCTCAGACAATTGCGCCACCAACATGATCATCCGCCGCTTAGGCGGTATAGACACTATCAACCCCTGGCTGAAAAGCATCAGTGGGATCGTCGATTACAGAGAAAAAATCAGCTACTTGAACTATGGCGGCCAGAGCCAAAACGGCCGCCACAGAACCTGTGCCCAGGATCTGGGCCTGCATGCTGCCCACCTTTATGAAAAAAGCCAGGAGCAACCGGCAGCTTATGCTGATCTGATTGATTTTTTATGTGAAACTGAGTTTGACTTTGGTATCCAAAAAGGCATCCCAGCCGAGGTCAGGGTTGCCCACAAAATCGGCACCAACGGAGCCTATGCCACAGAAAATGACGTTGGCATTGTTTATACAGAAGAACCTTTTGTCCTCTGTGTCACTACAGAAACAGGAAATGCTGCCTTAGCCCACCAGCTCCAGGCGGATATTGCCGCCATCTTCTACGAAGCTGTTGCCGGCTGGCCCTGGTACTGATACGCATCACTCAACCGAGATATTTGACCATGATCAAGCAGGGGTTCCATTCATCCCAAAGGCTGGGAAAAACCTCCAGCTTGGCAAAACCCATTTTTCTATAAAAAGCAACAGTCTGATCGTACTCAAGATAACAGCCCTCAGCGACAGTCTTGACCTGCAGGTATTTGTAGCGTGAGCGGGCATAATCTTCCAGGGCCTGGTAGAGCCTGCTGCCAACACCTTGGCGCTGGTAGGCTTTCTTTACTCCCATACAGTGGATCTGGGCACTGTCCTCACTGGTACTTTGTAATGTAATAAAAGCAACTGTTTCCTTTTCTGCTGTTGCCAGCCAAAAGGGCAGTTCCCGTGCATCTTCAACATACTGATTTGTGTTGGCGGGAATGCCAAACCACTCCGGCAGGTCCGCCAGGACCAGACTGGCTGCTTTAGCTTTTTCGCTCGGATCATGCAGCTGGTAGACATGCGGAGCAGAAGTCATAATTC
The DNA here is from genome assembly GCA_964654125.1 of uncultured Oscillospiraceae bacterium. GTDB lineage: Bacteria > Bacillota > Clostridia > Saccharofermentanales > UBA5734 > JAAYBY01. The sequence goes on along the minus strand of CAZZGG010000003.1, from coordinate 49,855 downwards.
ACTATCCTCTTAATTGATCTTACGGCGGCCTTCCAGGGCCTTGGCCAGTGTGACATCGTCGGCATATTCCAGGTCGCCTCCCATGGGCAAGCCATGGGCAATCCTGGTGGTCAAGATACCGGCTGGCTGGAGCAGCCTGGCAATGTACAAGGCTGTGGCCTCTCCTTCAACAGTCGGGTTAGTAGCCAGGATCAGTTCGGAGACAGCGTCATTTTCACGCAGGCGGCTGAGCAATTCGCGCAGCCTGATCTGGTCGGGACCGACACCCTGCATAGGGGAGATGGAACCGTGCAGCACATGGTACAAACCCTTATATTCATGCATTCTTTCAATCGCTGCCACATCGCGCGGATTCTCAACCACACAAATCACTGTCCGGTCGCGTTTAGCATCAGAGCAGATCTGGCAGGGATCCTGTTCAGTTAGATTACAGCAGGTTGAGCACAGCCTGATCGACTCGCGGGCTGCCAAGATGGACTGGGCCAGGGCACGAGCTTGTTCCGGCGGCTGGCCCAGCAAGTAAAAGGCTAAGCGTTGGGCTGATTTATTGCCAATACCCGGCAGTTTGCCCAGTTCAGTTATTAATTTACCGATCGACGGTGCATATCTGGCCATTTATTGCTGCTCCCGGAAGGGTATGTCCAACTCAGCAGCAACCTGGCGCACCTTATCCACCCAACTGCTGGGCTGGTCCTCTTCTATCTCCGGCTGGTTAGCATTAGTCAACAGCTCTGTTACCAGTGTCAGTTCCCGCCCTGCTAGCCGGCGGGCCTGGGCCTGGATAGTACGTTTAGCCTCCGGCTGACTGATTTCCTGGTAATTCACCTGATCTTTTTCAGCAAAAATCAGTTTTAGAGTATCGCCCTGCAACTGGGCCCTGGCCTGGCGGGCAAAAAGGTATAAGGTCATCTGGCCATCTGCTTCAAGCGCAGCCAGGGTCTTGGCCCAAAGCTCCAACTGCTCCTTTGCGGGTTCAGCTGCCTGTTGCTTGACAGGACTGGCAGCTGGATTTTCCAAAGGCAGGTCAGCTGTCCAATCAGTTTCTTCTGGGGGCGGCTCCGGCAAAGGCGGTTCCGGCAAAGGCGCTGCTGGCCTTGCCTGGGGAGCAGCTTGTGTTTCCGGCATGGGTGCTTGCGGTCCAGGCTCTTTTTGCTTTGGCTCCGGCTGGACAGCCTTTTCCTGCAGCTCAACTGGCAGGGCAGCTGTAGTTACTTCTTTTGTTGCGCTTTTAAGCTGAGTTTTTGTTTTTTCCCGACGGGGCAACTCTTTTATTTGCTCAGCCCCCATCAGGCGGATCAGGGCTATCTCCAAAGTGGTCCTGGCATCAGAAGCATAGCGCAAATCAGACAGTAAGGCAGACAGGCTGCGGATCAATTCAATCAGGCGGCTGGACGGGATACGCTCAGCCAGGCTTTTCATCTCAAGCAGGGCCTGGCTGTTCACCCGGACCAGGAGCCTGTCATCATCAGTCATCTGACAGACTAGAATATCGCGTAGATGCTGGGCCAGGTCTGTCACAAAACGACCTATATCGCGTCCGCTCATAACCAGCTGTTCAACCAGTAAAAGGGTCCTGGCAACATCAATCTCCAGGATGGCTGTTGTAACCTCTTGCAAAAACTGGTCCTTGACCACTCCCACCAGACTGAGGACATCATCGTGTGAAACAGGCCCCGTAAAAGCAGCACGGGCCTGGTCCAGGATGCTGATTGCATCACGCAGGGCGCCATCAGCCAGTGCAGCAATGGTGGTCAGAGCTTCCGGTGTGATACTTATGTCGTCTTGACGGGCAATCTTTTCCAGCTGAGCAACCATGCTCTCTTGCGGAATACGTCTGAATTCATAACGCTGGCAGCGGGATATAATAGTAGCCGGTATGCGGTGTGCCTCCGTCGTGGCCAGGATAAATACAGCATGGGCTGGTGGTTCTTCCAAGGTTTTTAAAAGCGCATTAAAAGCTCCTGTAGAGAGCATATGGACTTCATCAATGATATAAACTTTGTAACGGGCTTGCGAAGGCAAGAATACCACTTCATCACAAACCCGGCGGATATTGTCAACACTGTTATTGGAAGCGGCGTCCATTTCCACAATATCAAGTAAAGATCCATCCAGAGCAGCCCGGCAGATCTGACATTCATTGCAGGGGTTACCATGGCGGGGTTCCAGACAGTTGATCGCCCTGGCAAATATCTTAGCCAGGGTGGTCTTGCCAGTGCCACGCGTCCCGCTGAATAAATAAGCATGATTGATCTGGCCGCTAATCACCGATTGGCGCAGCGCGTGGACAACTTGCTTTTGTTCGACCACTTCATCAAAAATCTGCGGGCGCCATTCCCTATATAGTGCCAGGTGTGACATAGTTTGTCCTCCTGTCTTAATAAGGCAAAAAAAGTCGCCGTGCCTGGTCTGCAACCGGCGCAGGTTTTTCTGCGGCACCTGCGGGTGACCGCTTACCGCTGCTTCCTTCCGGACCTGACGGGGTTCACGGGCCGCATCGCACAGGACCAACGATCGGCTGCAGACAAGACACGGCGCTAGTCGCACAATGTTCTTGCTTTTGACATTATAGCACAGGTCCAGCTGACTGCCAACAGGCGGCCAGCCAGCTGAAAACTTGCAACTGCCAGGCTCACTTATACCTGAGCTGTTCCACTTCCGCTATCCAGCTGTAGTAGGGCGTGATATCTGGAGTGATCGTCTCCTGGTCAATCCTCTCACTGCTGAAAATAAGGGCATTTTTCTGCTGGGCGAAGGGTATCTCAACAGCCCAGTCCATGATTATATCGAGACAGATCCTGTAAGCAGCTTGGCGATAGCTTTGGTCACTGCTCGCTCTTGCCTGCATGATCAGATCATCAAGTTCATTGTCAACGATGTTGTAGGAGTTGGCCGAAGATGAATTGGCCAGGCCGACAATATTACTGGAGTGGTAGACTTGAAACAGGTCCGGGTCTTGTGTGGCTTTCCAGCCTGCACTCCAAAGCTCCTGGGTTCCGGCATCAAGTGCATCCCACATTTCATTTATGTCGGTCGGATCACTGATAGAAAGCTCCAGGCCCAGGTCTGCCAGAGCTTTTTGGGCTTGTTCAGCCAGTTCATAGGCAGGATGGTCTGCCTTGCCACCACCTGGAATTATAATCTCATAAGTTAATTTGGCTCCCTCCGGCGCTGTGGCCAGCTTCTTGCCGGTTTCGTCCAGTGTGTAACCTGCCGCTACAAAATATTCCAGCGCAGCCTGGCTGGCGGCAATCTTTTTTTCTGCTGCTTTCATGTCTGGCTGATAGATCGATGTGCCAGCAAGTGTGGTTGAAAAAGCAGCCTGGTAGCCCTTATCCGCGGGATCCGGAGCTGCCCAGGAGCTGGCAGAAATTGGATATTCAAGTACTGAGGCCAGCTCACCATAAAAGCTCTCGATTGCCTCTTCCCGGCAGGCTGCCAGGATTGTGGCCAGGCCGCGCCGCAAATTCTTGCTGGCTTCTGAGCCAGGCTGGCCGGCAACATTGACTTTTTTGGCATTAATACCAACATAACGATAAGAAAGGTCGGGAAATGTTCTGGTGGCTATCTTATCTCCATCCAACTGACCATTTTGATTGATCTCCCTAATATCATCAACTAAAGCCTGGTTAAAAACAGGCACAAGCAGGTCAATCTTGCCTGCTGCAACAGCACCAAGATTGACAGCAGTTTCCTGGAATTGGATCTTGCTGATAGCCGCTTCACCCTTGTAATAGAGCGGGTTGGCCTCAAAATAAACTGCCTGGTCATCATATTTGACCAATGTGTAGGGACCGGCACCGACCGGGCTAGCTGTTTTGGCCCTGATCCCGGACAAGTCACCAAAACTAAACCCAAACATGTTCTTGGCGTAATCGTACTTGTCCGGCTCACCATAATGCGAAAGCGGGGCTACATAGATATCAAGCTGATAGATTGCCGCCGCATCAAAACCGGCCAGAGTTACTTCCACTTCATGGGCTGAGAGTTTTTTAATCCCGGCTATATTGGGGATGCCCTGCCCGCCCATCACATCGTCTTTGCCACCCCAAAAAGAGACAAATTCCGCTTGGGCCAGATTGAGGAGCGGACTTTCATCATCAAGCATGGACTCATAAAAATAGGCTTCCGGATTACCTTCATAGAGCAGATAACTCTCATTGTAAAAATCATCCAGATCCGGATAAACACCTGCGGCCAGATCCCACTGCCGGCCAGAAGCCCTGCCCAGCAAAGCGCCTGTCTCATTCAGGTCGGCCAGCTCCCACAAGAGCATGCTGGCCATGACCTGCAAGCCCTCCTCGGTTAAAATCTCATCTGCAGTAAAACCAGACAACTGTTCAGCCAGGTTCAGCAAATGACTGCTGCTGTAAGCCAGCACTTTTTGATTGTGCTGACGCCAGGCTGCTTCAATCAGCGCCCAGACAGATTCTTGCTGTTCCTTGCTCCAGGCATCTGTTTCCTGCCAGCTATGAGCAGGGCCTGCCCCATAAATGTCATTGAACAAGGCAAGATATTTTTGATAAACCTCAGCTGTTGTCTGGGTGCGGTAATCCAGCAGGCCCAGCAAGGGCAGTGTACTGAGCTGGTTGGGGCCGTCATAGTCAGGATCACAGTAGACATAGTAGTTGAAAATAATGTCGTCAGCTGTCATCAGCTCCCCATTACTGAAATAGATATCATCACGAATCTTCCAGGTGTAGCTGGTTTGGTCGGCAGCTTCGTCATATTTTATTGTTATGTCGGCGCTGCCCCTGTACTGGTATGAAACACCCGCATAATCGCTGCTTTCACCGGCAATAGCCCGCTGGATAATCTTGCCCTTCCTGTCTGTGGTCAAAAGCCTGGTGAAGGCCAGCTGGACCACATCACTGTCGGCTTGGCTTTGGGCATAAAAGGGACTGAATTGTTCAGACAAAGCTGGATAGGCAACCAGCAAAGGACTCAGCTGATGGATGTTTTTTGTCTCAGTGGTCTGGCTCGTCTGCTCAGCCAGGCTGGTTGACACCAAACTACTAGCTGTGGTTTTCGGAGCACAGGCCAGCAAAAAATTAACCAGCAGAATGACGGCCATCCCTAGTATGGCTATACTGGCAATTCTGCTTTTTTTCATAATAGTTCCTCCTTGATAAGGCTGCAGATTCTGATCTAAACCAGGACAAAAAAAAGCAGCCCATTGCTAAAGATAGTTTAAATGATCATCTTAAATAAGATTAATGTCAACTATCCGGCAAAATGCTGCCCGCAAAATGAATGGGGCTAAAACTATTCATCTTGAAAAACAAGCTCACCCGGCCTGACCATACCCAGCTGGTCGCGGGCAACCTTTTCAATGTAGGCATCACTGCCAGCCAGCTGCTGCAGTTCCTGTAAAGCTGCATAATCAGCGGCTGCTTCTGCCAGCTGGCGGCTCAGTTCTAATTGACGCTGCTCAATCCTGGCTATCTGCTGCTCTTGCTTGAAATAAATCGTCAGAGCAGAAGAAAGAGCCACCAGCACGGCCATGCCGATGCCGATTTTAAGCAGAATTTTGCCGCTATTCAAACGCCGCCGGCCGGGGCGTTCCCGCTTGCCCATAAAAATCTTACTCCTAGTTGCTTAAAAAAGCGAAGCTGCTACTTTCATTGTAGGAAATGAAGGCGGCTATTACAAGCAGAATAAATACAAAACAGGCCCTAAAGGGCCTGTTTAACTAAAATGTAATATTCCTGTAATATTAGGAGGTTGGCATGATCTCATATAAATCAGCCGCTTCTTCCTTTCTGACTGTGGTCTTGATACTGCTGATCCGGACAATTGTCTTACCGCTGCCAAAACCGATCTCCAATATATCACCGACCTTGACCAGAGCACCCGGTTTGGCTGTCCTGCCATTGACCTGGACCCGGCCGGCAGAACAGAGTTCATTTGCTACTGTCCTCCGCTTGACCAGGCGTGAAACTTTCAAATATTTATCTAATCTCATTTTCATTTCCTGCTTTCACTTCGTCCCAGAGCTGATCCAGCCCGGCCAGGGACATTTTTTCCAAATCCAGTCCTCTTTGTCCAGCCAGATCCTCCATGGCTGTAAAACGGCGGATAAACTTATCTGTAGCGCCAGTCAGAGCCAGTTCCGGTTCAACTTTAAGATGACGGGCGTAATTGACCAGGGCAAACAGCAGATCACCCAGCTCAGCTTCTACTTCCGCCTGGTCCTTTCCGGCCAGCGCCTGCTCCAACTCGGCCAGCTCCTCGGCTATTTTTTGAAAAGCCCCTTGCGGATCAGGCCAGTCGAAGCCGACCCGGGCCGCCTTCTGCTGAACTTTGAAGCTGCGCAGCAAGGCTGGCAAAAACCGCTCCACATCCTGCAGGACCTGGCTCTGGCTTTGTTGGCCTTTTTCTTTTCTTTTATTCTTATCCCAGGTCTCGAGCACCTCCGCCGCATCTGCTGCCTCATCAGAACCAAACAAATGGCTGTGGCGCGAAATCAGCTTGTGGCAAAGACTTGAGACAATATCAGTAAAAGTAAAAGTCCCCGCTTCCTGGCCTATCTGGGCATGAAAAACCACCTGGAGCAGGACATCTCCTAATTCTTCCACGATCTGGTCGGTCTGGCCACTGTTTAAGGCGGCAACGGCCTCATAGGCTTCCTCCAGCATATTCTGGCGCAGATCCCTGGCCGTCTGCTGCCTGTCCCAGGGGCAGCCGGCTGGGCTGCGTAAAAAAGCCATCAAGCTGAGCAGTTCAGCCATAGTATACCGGTCCTTAAGCACAAACCGGTCCTCATCTTGCAGATGCTTTGCTGCCTGATCTGACATATTTAGTCCTCTTTCTTACTCCAACCAGCGAATTTGCAGCCGTTCAAAGCTGACTGGCTCAGTAAATTGTTCAGCAAAAAAAATTGTTTGGTGAAAACGGGCAAACTCCCGTGTGTTTTTCTCCAGCCAGAGCGGCAGGGGCACCTGGAGCTGGCGACACAGTTCAAGCAGGCATAAATCCAGCTGTTTGCTGAAACGCTGCTCCGGATTATCCAGTACAACAGTGGCGCTTTTAACCAGTAAGTTGGCCAAAAATGTGTTTCCTTCTAATTTCATCTGAGCTAAGACTCCTCATTGCCAAAGGCACTTAACATATTATTCACGATTAGACCATGCTGAGGCTACATTTTCTTGTTAAGCTTACTTTGACAATATAAAAGCATCCCCTTACTTCATAACCCCCCTTATAAAATACCGGCGGTCCCCCCCGCCGGTATTTTTTATCAAGCGGGTTTTTTAGATCATTTCAGATCTGGAAAGAGCTGGCGATAGCGTTGCAAAGCAGCCTGCCAGCTGGCCTGATCTGCCGGTTCGTAGCTTTTCAGCTCAAAAGAATTAGCAATCAGGCTGCGGGCTGCAGCCAGGTCTTTGATGGTGCCATGCGCCAGCAGTTGGACTGCCATATTACCCAGGGCTGTTGCCTCAATCGGACCAGCTATGACCCGGCTGCCAGTGGCATTGGCAGTAAATTGTGATAAAAGTCCATCTTTAGTACCGCCGCCAACAACATGCAGATAATGATATTGCCTGCCGGTGACCTGCTCTATCTGCTGTTTGGTCACCTGGTATTTAAGGGCCAGGCTTTCATAAATACAGCGCACCACCTCACCTCTGGTCTCGGGCACTGGCTGGCCAGTTGCCTGGCAGAGCTGACGGATCTTCGCCGGCATATCACCAGGAAAGCCTAGCTCTGGTTCATCTGGATCGATCAAGCTGACAAAAGGCGCACATGCCAGGGCTTCGCGCTCTAAGTCGGCATAACTCACCGTGGCACCCTCGCGCATCCACTGGCGCCTTGATTCCTGGATCAGCCACAGGCCCATGATATTTTTCAAGAAGCGGGTTGTCTTATTATAGCCGCCTTCATTGGTGAAGTTAAAGCTATAGGTCTGGTCATTGATCAGGGGGCTGGGACTCTCAATCCCCATCAAAGACCAGGTGCCGCTGCTGATATAGATGAAGTCAGCTTCAGTTGCCGGCACAGCAACAACAGCAGAAGCCGTGTCGTGCGAGGCAGCAACCATCACAGGGATTGGCTCCAGGCCCAGCTCAGCACAAATAGCCGGCGCCAGGGGTGCTGCTGGCTGGCCCGGATAAACCACCGGACAAAGCAGCCGAGCGGGCAAGTCCAGCCGCTCCAGCAATTCCCAATCCCAGTCACTGCTATAAGGGTTGATCATCTGGCTGGTGGAAGCAATGGTGAACTCAGCCTGACGCCGCCCAGTCAGTAAGTACAAGAAAAGGTCAGGTGTCTGGAGCAGGCAGGCTGCCTGTTCCAGCAGTTCAGGCCGCTGTTTTTTCAATGAATAAAGCTGATAGAGGGTGTTGAAATGCAAAAACTGGGTCCCGGTGCGCTGGTAAAGCTCAGCTTTGGGGATCAGCTGGAAGACTTCATCCATGATACCTTCGGTCCTGTTATCACGATAATGGACCGGGTTTTCCAAAAGCCGGCCGGCTTGATCTAAAAGGCCGAAGTCAACGCCCCAGGTGTCAATGGCGATGCTGTCAATTCTGCCATAGGCCTTGGCTTTGATCAGGCCCTGTTTGACTTCGTGAAATAGACGCAGCAGGTCCCAATAAAGTGTGTCCCCCACCTGGACCGGATCATTGGGGAAGCGATGAATTTCGGTCAGCTTAATCCGCTCACCATCAAAACTACCCAGCATGGCCCGGCCGCTGGATGCACCAAAATCAAAAGCGATCAACTGCTTGGCTAAAGACATTCCTGGTCTCCTTTTCTACTGCTGGCAAACAATCATTTTTCAGCAATTTTCTTGCGGTATTGCTCACTTTCCCAGCCGCTGATAAAATCCTGGCCCGCCTGGCTCATATTGATCACTCTTGCACCGGAGGCCTGGATCACGCTGTTAATAAACAAGACCGCACATAAAGTCTGTTCAATGGTCCTGGCTTCATTATAACTGCATTTGTAAAAAACTTGGCCGGTTTTTGGCAAAATCAGACAAACCTCCGGCCTGGCCTGGAAAAACGCTTCTGGATCTGCTGCTTCTGCCGGGCTGGCCAGGGCGATTTTACCGTCCAGAAAAACCATCTGGTCCGGATAAAGTGGCTGTTTGATGAAAAGGTCCAGATCTGCCAGTCCCTTTAGCCTGTCCGCCAGCCATGGGGTTGCCGATCCGAAAAGGCCGGCAATATCAGCATGAGGCTCAACTGCAGTTGCTGGCCAGTCTGCTGTGGAGACAGCAAAGGCTGCCGCCAGCTGCTGGTTGGCTGCTTCATGCAGCTGCAGGCAGCTGGCAGCGTCTGGCCCGGTCACAATAAAACCATGATTTTGCAAAATTAAAAGCTGCGGCCGGCGCCCTGTTTCAGCTTCCTTTTGCTGCAGAGCTGTCTGGATGGCCAAGGTCAGCTGGGCGCCGGGATTGATATAAGGTATGAAAACAAACTCTGCTCCAATACCGGCCAAGGCCCGGGCAGCCACCTGCTCACCATCGGCGGAACAGGCAGCCAGGTTGGCGTAGACAGAATGGGTGTGCAGGACAAAAGTGTCCAGCAGAGCATGAAAACCAGCTTCAACCGAAGGACGCAGCTGGTCCAGGCCGGCAATTGTCCTGCTGGCTTGGCTGGCTTGGGCAGAACCTGCCGCCTCCAGATCCGCCAGACCAACAGGTGGCTCAGCATAAAAGCGCCGCAGCAGCTGGTAGTCCAAGACAGCATAAGCCTGGTCCGGTCTGATCTGGTCCAGGCGGTAGCCGGACGCTTTGATGGCCATAAGCTGGTCATCCAGTTTACAGGAAGTGTTGCCACCACCACCTTGGACATAATCTGAGCGAGCGCCAGCAGTTTGCGAAAGCTGCACAAAGTCAGTTAGGATCGGCTGATTGTCTTCGAAAAACTTATTCTTTTGCATAAGCACCTCTGCTAAATCGGTCAGACCCGTTGGCTGAGCACATTCTTTTCATAGTCGTGGATCACAGGCAACCAGTCAGAACCGATCGGAACTCCCTGATCTAGGCAGAATTTATCCCAGACAGCCGGCCAAGGCAAAGACCGGGCTTCTTCCATCAGGACCAGCCGGTCTGTGTACTTGCCGTCTTTTTCCACCTGCTTGAGCATGCTGGTCGGTTCCAGCAAGGCAGCCAGAATTGCTTTTTGCGTAGCCCGGATACCAATCACCCAGGCAGCAACCCGGTTGATGCTGCCGTCAAAGAAATCTGTAGCCAAAAAGACCCGGCCAAAGCCGTCAGCCCGCTTGATCTCACGCATGACATCCTGAACATTGTCATCAGTGACCACAACGTGGTCACTGTCCCATTTGACTGCCCGGCTGACATGAATGAGCAGCTTGTCATGAAAAAGCAGCAAGGTGGAGATCTTATCAGCAATGGTCTCAGTCGGATGGAAATGGCCCATATCCAGAGTCAGCATCAGATTGGCCTTGCCGCTGCTTTTAGCATGGCTAACATATTCCATATAGAACTCGTGTGAACCAACAGTGTAGCTTTCCACACCCACCCCGAACAGCTTGCATTCCACAGCGTCAAGCAACTGCTGGTCCGGATGGTTCTCAGCCAGGATCTCATCCAGAGAGTCACGCAAGAGGGCGCGGTAGTATGTCCGGTCTGCCGGCATGTCCTTCATGCCGTCTGGCACCCAGATATTATTGACAACCGGCTTGCCCAGCTCTTTACCAATAGCTGCCGCTATCTTGCGGCTGGCCTTACAGTGATTAATCCAGAAACGGCGGGTTTTCTCATCTGGATGAGCCAGGGTCAGGTTATCTGCAGCCAGGGGATGGCCAAAGCAGGTTGGGTTAAAGTCCAGGCCCAGGTCACGCTCGCGGGCCCAGTCCAGCCAGGCGGCAAAATGACGCACATCATAGGCGTCCCGGTCTACTGTTTCGCCAGCTAACTCAGCATAGCTGGCATGCAGATTAACTCTTTGCCGGCCGGGAATCAGGCTCATGGCCAGATCCAGGTCAGCGCGCAGCTCATCTCCGGTGCGGGCTTTGCCAGGGTACTGGCCGGTTGCCATGATACCCCCGGAGACGCCGCCGGCAGTATTTTCCAGACCGGTCACGTCATCGCCCTGCCAGCAGTTCATGGAAACTTCGATCTTTGCTAGTTGCTGCAAGATGGCATCAGTGTCCAGGCCGTATCTGGCATAGATTGCTTTAGCAGCACTGTAGGCTTGTTGGATAATCTCCTGGTTAATCATAATCTTCCTCCTTTTTAACTCTGCCCATGTGCAGATAAGGCCTGATTTTTGTAGTAATTGATCCGTTCCGTCAGATCCGGCATCTTCTCAGCATTAGCCTTAGAAAACATACCCTGCTCCAGGTCCTGGCCTGCCAGCAGCTCATGGCCGATCAGGGCCCAGGCCGCATCATACAGATTAGCAAAAAGCGGATCCCGCATAGCTTGACAGACAAAGGCCTGGCGCGGCTGATTTATATCTTCCCCGCTGATCTGGAAAAAGCCGTGGTCCAGGCACAGCTGACGCAGACGCAGCAGCTGGGCACGGGTATTGCGCGAAGGCATGTAGGTGATGGCGTTAAAGCCCAGTTGCTTTAATAAAGTAAAATGTTCAGGCAGATAGCTGTCTTCAAAGGCTTGCGCCTTTTTGTCACCAGTGACTGAATCCGTCACATCACCCAGATAAGGATAGGCCAAAATGATACCATTGTTTTTGGCAAATTCAGCCAGTTCGTCAATCGGCGGACATTCTTCCTCATTGGCTGGCAAATAGAAGCTGCTGCCCAGCTCACCCTTGAGCAGGCCCAGTAGGTCATAAGCCAGATAGGGATTTTGCCGGTCTTGCAACTGGTCCTTTACCTTGCTGCTTAAGGCCAGTTTCAGCCCGTCTTGCAAAAAACCAATCAGTTCCTGGCCAGCCCCGAATTTTTGCTCCAGCTGCAGGGCAGCTGCATAAAGCAGATGGCGCTCTGTCACCTGGCCCTGGTCATGAGCCTGGGACAAGGGCAGGATATCTGCAGCATAATCCAGCTCGATCGCCAAAGGTGCCAGCAGGCCATTCAGGCGCCTGGTCATGCGGCGGTTGCGCCGGGTCCGGGCTAGCTGGATGGGCTGGAAAAACTCCGCCACTGCCTCAACCTGGCTGTCAGGTATGCCGTGCAGGGCAACATAGGCCAGATCATCCTGATCGGGATTGTTTATCCTTCTGCCTGCCAGGGGTGTTGCAGCAAAAGAAGCTCGGCACTCTGCGCCGCCGGTGGTGGGCAGACCCCAGATATGGCCGGCTGCACGAAACTCCCTGATCCCGGCAACGGTATCATGGTCCATGATACCAGCAGTTGCCAAACCGGCCCGGGCTGCCATATAGACAGCCTTGGTCGGTGAATAGGGTGAAAATGAATAAAAGGTGTGGATATGATTGTTGACATCCCTGCCGGGCGGCAGGGATGTCTCTTGCTGACGCAGATCGCGCAGGGCGACCAGACGTTCTTTTTTATTGGGATGATTGAGCTTGTCAATCAGCTGCTCCAGTTCTAATTGGCGCATGGCAGATCTCCTGTTTTTTTCCATTGTACCATGGAAGCTTAAACCCCGAACTTGTGACGGCGCATCAGCTCCACATCGGTGAAGTTGTGTTTAGCGCTGTAACCTGCAATTGGCTGTATCCTTTCATGAAAAACATCAACAAACCAGTCCGGCTGCGGGAAGAAATGTTCCTCCAGTTCAAAAGCGGGTGTGATCCAGTTGCGCGAACCCAGGACAATAGCCGGTGCATCAAGATCGTCAAAGCATAAATCATTAATATTACGGGCCAGCTCACTCAGGTAGGAGCCGCGCTCACAGGCATCGCCTGCCACTATCACCTTACCGGTCTTACGCACGGATTCACAAACAAGATCATAATTAAAGGGGACCAGGGTGCGGGCGTCAATCACTTCAGCCTCAATGCCATGGCCTGCCAAGAGCTCGGCGGCCTCCAGGGCCCGGTACAAGGTCGCACCAATAGTCAGAATGGTCAGATCCTTACCCTGTCTTTTAATATCCGGCTCACCCAGCTCAATCTGGTAGGGCTGAGTGGGCACGCCGCCCTCGTGGAACATCTCTCCAATATCGTAAATACGCTGACTCTCAAAAAAGATCACCGGGTCGGTACCGTTTAATGCCGCTGCCATCAGGCCTTTGGCATCATAGGGTGTAGCCGGGAAAACCACCTTAAGGCCCGGTATGTGGGTACAAAGCGCTGTCCAGTCCTGGGAGTGCTGGGCACCATATTTTGAGCCAACAGAAACACGTACCACAACTGGCATTTTCAAAACACCCGCTGACATGGCCTGCCATTTCGGCAGCTGGTTAAAGACCTCGTCACCGGCCCGGCCCAAAAAGTCACAGTACATCAGTTCAACCAGGGCCCGGCCGCCACTCATGGCATAACCGACAGCCGAACCGACAATTGCACCTTCGGAGATCGGTGCATTAAAGAGGCGGTGGTAAGGCAAAGCTTCAGTCAGACCGCGGTAGACAGCAAAAGCTCCGCCCCAGTCACGATTCTCCTCGCCATAGGCAATCAGGGTCGGGTCTTCATAGAATTTATCCAGGATGGCTTCAAAGAGCCCGTCACGCAGCTGGTAGACCCTGTTTTTCGAAACAGCTTTACCCTGCTCATCAAAGGCAAAACGAACTTTCCTGGCAATCTGCTGCAGGCGGGGATTCTCTGCCTTGGGCAGCAGCACCTCGACCGGCCTGTTGTCCATCTTTTCCTGCTGCTGGTTGGAATACATCAATTTTTCTATAGCGGCCGGTTCCTGGGTCAGATCCATACGGGGTGAAATGACAGGATCAATGGCCAGCTTGACTGCCCGGCTGACTGTGGCGACTATCTGCTCATCCAGTTCCTGGAAAACAGTATCATCTGCCACACCGGCAGCAACCAGCTCCTTGCGGAAAAAGGCGATCGAATCATGCTCCTGCCAGAGTTCTTTTTCTTCAGCAGAGCGATAAGAGTCAGCGTCCGAGGGTGAATGGCCGGCATAACGATAGGTCAGGGTGTCAAGCAGGACAGGTCCGCGTTTTTCTGCCAGGACAGCTTTCTTGCGTTGGAAGGCATCAATAACAGCTAAAGGATTATAGCCATCGACTCTTTCAGCATGAAGCTGATCCTGGTTGATCCCGGCCCCAATCCTGGCTACAAAATCATAACCCATGGTCTCACCCCGGGTCTGGCCGCCCATGGCATACTGGTTGTTCATGATATTGAAAATCAAAGGCAGGCCGCCTTGCATATCGTCTTCCCACAAGGTGCGGTACTGATCCATGGCCGCCAGCATCATGCCTTCCCAGACAGGGCCGCAGCCCAGGGAGCCGTCACCGATATTACAGACGACCAGACCCGGTTTGCGGTTGATTTTCTTGTAAAGGGCTGCACCGACAGATATATCACCTGAACCGCCTACGATGGCATTGTTGGGATAAATGCCAAAAGGCTGGAAGAAAGCATGCATGGAGCCACCCAGGCCTTGGTTAAAACCGGTTTTTTTGGCAAAGATCTCAGCCAAGGCACCATAAGTCAAAAAGTCAATCGCTTGCTCTTTTAAGGAACGGCCCTGGCTGGCTTTTTCGACAATGCGCCAGATCTGGCCATCCATGTATTTTTCCATGATCTCCAAAAGGGCCTGCTCAGGCAGCTTGACAATGGCGGAAAGGCCTTTGGCCAATATTTCACCGTGGCTTCTGTGTGAGCCAAGGATGACATCCTCTACATCCAGGACATAAGCCTGGCCAACCGCAGCAGCTTCCTGGCCGATGGAAAGATGGGCCGGCCCGGGATTATTGTACTCCAGGCCATTGTAGGCGTTGGTTGTCTTGATTGAATAGAGCATCTCCTCAAACTCACGGATCAGGCGCATATCGTGATAAATACGCAAGAGATTCTCTTTGCCAAAACTGTCTTTTTCCTCGGCAACAGTCTTGTTATACTGGTTGACAGGAATGTTGCTGAACTTGATCCAGCCCGCCTGCCTGACCTCTTCAGGATTAATGAATAATTGCTTAGCCATTTTGCTACCTCCGCTTTTTTAGCTTTGTTTTAGTCTTTATAGGAAAAGATGGCCTCCCGGATGATCTCGCCTACCGTCGGATGGGGGAAGATCAGTTCCTTGGCCTCTTTCAGGGTCATTTCCGTTTCAATGATGAAACCTGCTGCCAGGATGATCTCCGAGGCGTAGGCTCCCAGTATATGGCAACCCAGGACCCGTTGCCGCACCGGATCGATCAACAGCTTGATAAAACCGCTGCCAGCCTCATTTTCCGCCATGTAGCGCCCGGAATAATTAAGCGGCAGCACAAGCTTTTTGTAAGCAATCCCGGCCGCCTGGCAAGTTTCTTCTGTTTCACCAACAAAAGCCATCTCCGGGTTGGTGTAGATAACTGAGGGCATGGCCTGATAACGCATCAGGTCCTTTTGACCCAACATAGTATTAACTGCCACTTCAGCCTCACGGTAGGCAGCATGAGCCAACATCCAGCTGCCATTAATATCGCCTGCCGCATAGACATCCGGCACATTGGTCAAGCCCTGCCGGTCTGTCACAATGCGACCTTTGTCGACAAAGACCCCCAGGCTTTCCAGGCCTATGTTCTTAACAGCCGGGCGCCGCCCGACACTAAGCAGGACCTTGGCAGCAGCCAGCTGCTCTTTTTGGCCAGCTACAGTTTCATAGCTGACCTGGCCCTGGCCTATTGCTGTCACCTTGCAGCCTAGATGAAATACGATCCCCTGGCGCGTGAATTCGGCTTGCAAGGCAGCACTGAGTTCCAGGTCTGCCCCGCCGGCGATATGGTCCAGCATCTCAATCACGGTCACCTGGCTGCCACAGGCCTGAAAATAACCAGCCATCTCCAGCCCGATCACTCCGCCACCAATCACGACCAGGCTTTCTGGTATTTCTTCCAGATCAAGGATTTCCCGGCTGGTCAAAACAGTGCCGGCAGCCAGGCCTTCCTGGACACCGGGAATAGGCGGTATGATGGCATCTGAACCAGTGGCGATGAGCAAGCGGCGGCCCAGGACGAGCTCCTCGCCGGCCTGGACAGCAAAACCGCCGTCCTGGCGGCCCAGGATCCTGCCTTCAGCGGAAAAAATCGCCACCTGTCCCGCCTTGAGCTGGGCCCTGATTCCGGCTACCAGCTTTTTGACCACCTTGTTCTTGCGCTTGATCACCGCTGACTGGTCATAGCTGACATTTTCAGCCTTGACCCCATAGGTCTGGCCTTGCAGGCTGTGCTGGTAGATCTTGGCACTATTGAGTAAGGTTTTGGACGGGATGCAGCCTTCATTGAGGCAGACACCGCCCAGCTTGTTCTTTTCAATCAGGGCCACTTGCATCTTTGCTTCGGCAGCCCGCTGGGCGGCCAGGTAACCGGCCGGTCCGCCACCTAAAACGATCAGATCATACATATTCTTTCCTCCCCGGCACTAGTTCAGCAGCAGCAGCGTGAAATTCTCCAGCACCTGGACTAGGTCCTTGAGCAGGCGCGCTGCTGGAGCACCATCCACCGCCCTGTGGTCAAAGGTCAAAGAAAGACCCATGGCCGGGTAGCTGCTGATCTGCCCTTCTGTTTCCCTGACCCTGGTGATGATATTGTTAACACCCAGGATACAGGTCTGCGGCGGGTTGATTACAGGTGTAAAAGATTCCACGCCGAAGGTGCCCAGGTTGGTCACAGTGAATGTACCGCCCTGGAGCAGGTCAGGATTGATAGTACCACTTTGGCTGGCTGCAGCCAGCTCCTTAACTGTTGCCGAGATCTCCGCCAGTGTCAGGGTGTCAGCTTTGAAGAGGGTTGGCACCAGCAGGCCACGCGGCGTGTCGATTGCCACTCCCAGGTTGACATGCTTGAAATAGGTCATCTTTTCAGCGTCATAATGGGCATTGCAATCTGGATGGCGGGACAAGACCCGCGAGACAGCATAAAGCAAAATATCATTGATGGTCGGCACTGTTTCTGCCAGCATAAAGCCTTGTTCTGCACCTAAACCCTGGCCAGCCGCTTTTTTCAGGCGGGTGCGCAAAGCCAGAATGTCACTTGCATCAAAGCTGCTGTTTAGCGTCAGCTGGGCCATGTTGGCCAGCGAGGCATGCATGGCCCGGGCGATAACCTTACGAATATTGCTGTGCGGCCTGGTGTATGTTGCTTCCTCAAGCGGCTCCTGCTCTGGCTGGGTTAGAGTGTCTGCCACCGAAACCCGGCCACCAATCCCAGTTCCGGATAAACCGGCGGCATAATCGCCTGCTGCCGCTGTATGCAGATGGCCTGCATCAATCAGGCTTTGCACATCACGCTCAATCACACGTCCCTTAGGCCCGCTGGCCTGGACCAGGCGCAAGTCAGCTCCGCTCTTCTCAGCCAGATGCTTGGCCCGCGGGCTGATTGCCCCAGTAACAGTAGCTGTTGGCGCTGCTTTTAACGGTTCAGTTGCTGCTGCAGGAACGGCAGGAGCCGGTTTTTGCGGCTCAGCTGCTGGGGCTGGTTCTCCGGCAGCTCCAGCTGGCCGGTAGGCGGATGTGTCTTCTCCGGGCTCGCCGATCACGCAGACATTAGTCAAAACCGGCACATCGTCACCTTCAAAAAAGAAAATGTCAAGCAGGACACCGTCTTCTTTAGCCACCTCATCAAAGGTTGCCTTGTCAGTCTCATAAGTAAAGAGGATATCTCCAGCCTTGACCGGATCACCCTTTTCTTTGTGCCATTTACCAATAATACAGCTTTCTACAGATTGTCCCTGGCGGGGCATAATGACAGGTGTTGCCATGCTTTGTCCTCCTATTTCAACATGTTCTGTCCACCGGTGACAGGAATAGCCTGGCCGGTTTCATACATTTGTTCCACACAATACAAGATTGCCCGGCTGACGTCAGCCGGGGAGCAGCCCCGGCGCAGCGGCACCTTGGCGACATAATGCTCATAGACATCAGCTACTGTCCTGGCCCCAGGCACCTTGCCGGCCGCCAGATACTGGACAAAGAGTCCTTTTTCCGGATCGCTCCACAAGGGGCCTTCATAATAGTTGCCGGGGCAGACAGCATTGACCTTGATGCGGTCTTCAACCAATTCCTTGGCAAAGCTCTGCACCAGGCCGATCCCGCCAAACTTGCTGCCGGCATAGGCGAAGTTGCGGTTGGATCCCTCCAGGCCCGACTTGGAGTTGACCTGGACGATATCAGCAAAGTAGTCCGGATCCAGACCGGCCTGGATCCGCATGGGCACTGCGACATATTTAGCCATGAGAAAAAAGGCTGTATAGTTAATCCGGGTCACAAACTCAAAAGAGTCCAGGTCCATCTCAGCCAGTCCGCCCGCTCTCAGCACACCGGCATTACTGACCAAAAGATCAATCCCGCCCCAAGCCAGGACTGTCTCCTGGACAAGCTGGCCGACTGAATCCTCCTGGCCGACATCAACTGGCAAAGCGAGGGCAGTTCCGGCACCATAGGTCTGATTGAGCTCCTCTGCCACCTGGCCGGCCAGAGGCAGGTTAAGGTCAGCGATAATGATATGACCACCCGCCGCGGCAAGCTCTGCTGCGATGCCGGCGCCAAAGCCCTGGGCTGCACCTGTGACCAGACAGACCCGGCCAGCCAGCCGGCCCTTTTGCTTGGCCGGGTCGATCTGGCGGATTGTAAAGCAGCCCAAATCTGCCAGCTGGACCCTGGCCGGCAGGTCTGTTTTTGCAAAATCTGCCGGTAGTCCGGCTAATTTTTTGTCAGTAGCCTGGATCTTTACAAGGTCATCTGATGGATCAGCCTTTGCTGCAAAGGAAACCAGCACCCGCCGGCTGGCAAAAAAGGCCCGCAGGGCCGGGGCCAGCTCAGCAGCCAGCCCCCTGATTTTTCTTATATCTTCTGTTTGCACTGCTCTTCCCCTTCCGGCTCAGATCGGTTCAGCATGCTCAAGCAGGTATTTTTCTGCTGCCGCATTCCAAATCCCATTGTTTTGAGCCACTATCTCGGCCAGGCCACGGCAAACCGGATTGGTTTCACCCATTTTTGCTAAATCAGCAATCGCGATCAAAGGCATTTTGATTTGAGTATAGACCAGCTTTTTGCCACCAGGTATATCTGGCAGGTTCAAAGTGGTGTCGACCACACAGTCCAGGCCGCCGACATGGGTGATCATGGAGGACGGGTCGATCAGGCCGCGCGTCATGAGGTCAACTGCTTCAATCATATCAGCTGTTGTGCCGCCACTGTTGCCCGCCACATGAGTGTTATTATAATGGACATCATAGAAATTAAAAGGTGCGGAAAAAGTCGGGTCAGTCGGACCGGCAAAAAAGTTAAGGCAGCCATCATAGCCCAGCACCGCTCCAGCCTGTTCAACCAGTGCAGCCACAGGGGCGTAGACAAAGACATCATCATAACCTTTGCCGCCGCTCAGCTCAAGCAGCTTTTGCGGCACATCTGCCAGATCCTTTGTGTTCAGATAGTGTAAGGTGACACCATTGCGTGCTGCTTCTTCGGGTGGATAGAGCCGGGCAGCCCTGTCTAGGCGGCTCTGGTTAATGTCTGTCACCACTAGAAGGCCAGGCCGGCGCGGATTATGGATAGCAAAATCAATCGCACCCAGGCCCATGGGGCCAACTCCGGCCATGATAGCCATGTTGCCGCCTTCCACGATGCCCATGATATGTTCGTAACTGCCCGGTTTTGTGTGGTAACTGACATTGAAGCAGCCTGCTATACAGGACATGGGTTCAGCCAGGGAACCAAAGTAAAAGGCTTCACCCTCATAGGGGAGCAGGCACTTTTGCCGCATGACTACTTCCGGGATGATGACATGGGTGGCAGCGCCGCCAATATAAGGGAAAGAATAGCCCGGTGCCGCATAGACATTGGCTGGGTCATTGAGAGCTGTTTGAATGATGAAGCGATCACCAGGCTTGAACTGGTCCGCCCATTTGCTGCCCACCTCCAGGATCTCACCACAGAATTCGTGGCCGATGATAATCGGGTTTTGTGCCACATCATTGGGAATCCGTTTATGATCGGCCCCCTGCATGGCAGCCTTATATGAGGACATGCAAATGCTGTCCGAAACGATGCAGGCCAGGATTTCATCATCCTGCATGGCCGGCAATTCAAATTCATCTAAGCGAAGATCATTTTTTCCATAAATACGTACTGCTTTTGTTTTCATAGATACCTCCCCATCTTTTAAAAAAAGATGTCCCTGACAAGGATATTCATTGTTTGACTCGCATTTTATTATAACATTAAATATGTTGCTTGTTAACAGCACTAGTGTTAATTTAACTAGCGTTTTCCTCATAATATAACATGTTATATTTTAATTATCTTTACAGTTGCTTAATTACCATTTTTAAACAACTCCTGCAAACGCCCTTGAATCAAGCATCTTCTGCTTTAATCCTTGATATCACTTGCTTTATTGCTTTCATTAGCTGCCTGTGATAATATTCCATTATGACATGATATAACATCATTTATCATGCGTATAAGGAGCTGAAAATGACAAGCAAAAGGCGTGAAGCGATCAATCAATATATCCAATCCCGCGGAGAAGTCCAATTTAAGGATTTAGAAGAGCATTTTGATTATGTCTCAGGCATGACAATCCGGCGCGACCTGGAATTTCTAGAACGCCAGGGCCAAATTGTGCGCATCCGCGGTGGAGCCAGATCTCTGGCCAGCCTTTCCATGATTAAGGAAGCCGCCTACACCCAGCGCCAGATCGCCAATGCAGATGCCAAGGACCTGATCGGGCAAAAGGCCGTCAGCCTGCTCAGCCAGGGCCGTTCCATCTACATAGACTCCGGTACCACCTGCATGAGCCTGGCCCGCCAGCTGCCGGACCAGAGCATGTTCATCCTGACACCAGCCCCCAATATCGCCCTGGAACTGATCAAAAACCCCAGCGCCCGGGTCAACCTGACCGGTGGCCAGCTCAACCGGGAGACCCTGACCTTGTCCGGCTTTAATGCTGTTGAATATGTCAAGACCCTCAACCTTGACCTGGCTTTCATCGCGGCCAGTGCCTTTTCACCAGACAATGGCTTCAGTTGCGGTGACTATCTGGAAGCCGAATTGAAAAAACTGATCATCCGCAAGGCCCGCCAGACAGCCATCCTGATGGACAGCAGTAAGCTGGGCAGCAGCATGCCCTACACCTTTGCCAGGCTGACCAGTATCTATGCCCTGGTCTGTGAACAAGCCCTGCCGGAAGAATATGAAAAAGCAGCCCGCAAAGCCCATGTGCTGCTGCCTTGAGTGAGGTATATAATGAATAAGTGTCTGATTATAAAATCCAGCGGCCATAACCCCTGGTCCAATCTGGCCCTGGAAGCCTATCTGGTTGACCAGCTCAGTGCCGGTCAATTCCAGGCCATACTTTATCTGTGGCAAAATGACAATACAGTAGTGATCGGCCGCAACCAGAATGCCTGGGCTGAGTGTAAGACTGGCCTGCTGGAAGCCGAAGGTGGCTTTTTGGCCCGGCGCAGCACCGGTGGCGGAGCAGTCTTCCATGATCTGGGCAATCTTAACTACTCCCTGATCTTGCCCAAAGGCCAGTTCAGCACAGACAAAAACTTCACCATGCTGCTGGCGGCCCTGAAAAGCCAGGGTATCGCAGCAGAAAAGTCCGGCCGCAATGATATTGTCCTGGACGGACTGAAATTTTCCGGCAATGCTTTCCGCATCTACCGCAGTGCCGGCCTGCACCATGGCACCTTGCTGGTCCATTCAGCTTTTGCCAGAGTCGGGCGTTATTTAACAGTCTCATCTGACAAACTCAAATCCAAGGGTGTCAGCTCTGTGCGCTCGCGCATAACCAATCTGGTCACAGTCCAGCCTGATATCACTGTGGACGCCTTGAACGACGCTTTGGCCACAGCTTTCCTGGATTTTTTCTGCTCAGGTGATAATTGGCAGGTCATCCGCCAAACAGATCATGACTTACAAGAAAATGAAAGCTATCTCAAGCTGGAGCGGCAATATTCTTCCTGGCAGTGGCGTTATGGTGAAAGCCTGGCTTTTGATGCTGAGATCTCAGAACGCTTCAGTTGGGGCGGACTCAGTCTGGGTTTTTGTGTCAAAGATGGTCATGTGGAAAAAGCCAAGGCTTATTCAGATGCCCTGGACAGTGACTTTATCAGCCAGCTGGCCGAGTTATGGTCCGGCTGTCGTTTCCATTCCCCGGCTCTGGCCCAGGCGATCAGTTCCGGCTACAGCAGCAGCGGCGAACTGGTCACCCCGCGCAGCCAGATGGCCCGGGATATTGCTGACCTGCTCCTGCGCCAGGGCTGGTAGTTATTCTTTGACCGATCCGGCCAGCAGGCCACTGACAAAGTAGCGCTGCAGGGACAAGAAGATCAGCAAAATGACCAGTGTGGCAACAAGAGTTGCCGCCATCAACTGATTCCAGAAGATCTCCCCTTCATTGCGAAAAGCAGTCAAGGCCAGCTGCACTGTGGTTATCTTGTCGCGCCCAGTGTTGGTCATGACCAGCGGCCAGGTGTACTGGTTCCAGGCTCCGGTGAATTTGAGCACAGCCAGGGCACCCAGGACAGGTTTGGACAAGGGCAGATAGATCAAAATGAAAGTCTTGAAGCGGGAACAGCCATCAATTTTAGCCGCTTCATCAAGCTCCTTGGGAAAAAGCAGATAAAACTGGCGGCACATGAATACCCCGAAAGAGCCGGCAATATAAGGCAGGACCAGGCCGGCATAGGTATCAACCAGTCCGGTGCCGCCCCGGCCAAGCAGATTGTTGCCGCCGGTTAGGGGGAAATGGCGGATCATGATAAAAAGCGGCACTAAGGTCACTTCAGCCGGTATCATCATGCCGGCCAAAATCAAGATAAATAAAAAATGCCGCAGCGGGAAACTGATACGGGCAAAGGCATAACCAGTCATAGCGTTGATGAGCAGGCTGATCGCTGTAGCCAGGCCAGCAACATAAAGGCTGTTCAGGATATAGCGCAGCCAGGGACCGCTGGTCAGAGCCTGGCGGTAGACATCCAGCCGCAAGGGGCGCGGAATGAGGCTTAGGCCTGGCGCATAAATCTGGCTCATGTCCTGCAAGGATACCGCGAGCATGACCAGAAAAGGTAAGCCGGCCGCCAGGGCAAAAAGAGCTAAAACCACACCGCCAATAATTTTTACAGCCCTGGCTTCTTTCATGATCTGCCCCCCGCCTCTTTGTCCAGCTGACCGCCCACCTTTAAATTAAGTAAAGTGATAATCAGGACCAGAACAAACAGGACCACTGACATGCTGGAGGCATAGCCGAGTTTGAATTCGGAGAAAGCCCGCATATAAATCTGATGTGTGATGGTTGTTGTCGCATCAACAGGCCCACCATTGGTCATGATGCGCACCTGTTCGAAGGTCTTAAAGCACTCAATTGACAAGGTGGCCAGCAAAAAGAAACTGACCGGCCTGATCGCCGGCAAGGTGATATGCCAGATCCGGGCCAAGGGACCTGCCCCGTCAACCCGGGCAGCTTCATGCAGGCTGGCCGGGACACTCTGGATGGCAGCCAGGTAGATCATCATGACATAGCCGCTGCTTTTCCAGATATTGACCAGGATCAGGCAGGGCAGAGCCAGGCGCTCGTCAAAAAGCCAGTTGCTGCCGGGCAGCCCCAGCAAGGCCAGCAGCTTATTAAGCAAGCCTGAACCAGGCTCAAAAAGATACAGCCAGATCATGGCGACTGAGACCATGGAAAGCACATGGGGGAAAATCAGCACAGTTCGTCCAGCCATACGGGCTTTGCCTTGGCCGGCAACACAAAGGGCTGCAATAAAACCTAGCAGCAGCAGAGGGAAAACCGAGAATATGGCATAGATAAAGGTGTTTTGCACAGAGCGGATAAAACTGCGATCCTGGACCAGGCGGCGGAAATTAGCCAAACCGATAAACTGGCGGCTGCTTAAATTCTGGTCGGTCAGGCTGGTCAGGAAATTTTGCAGCAATGGATAGAGTACAAACATGCCAAAAAAAATGAAAAAGGGCAAAATGAGGAGATAGGCTGAGCGCGCATCAGCGCTCAGCCTGCCACCTGTTTTGCTTTGTTCTTTGTTCCGAGCCGTCATCTTAGGGAGCAGCTATTTCTGCTTCCAGCTCCCGCTGGGCCTGACTGAGCGCATCGTCAACCGACAATTTATTGTAGAGCACCTGTTGGACCAGATCATTGCGGATCTTCTGGAAAGAAGTTGACCAGGTGGTCCGGGGCATGCCAATCCCCCTGGCCACACACTCAGCCCGCACTGCATTTAGCGGGTCGAGCTGAACAAAAGCCGCTACCTGTGACTGGCGCGTGACTGGTATAGCCAGTTCTTTGGCTCTTTGCAGGACTTCCTCCTTGCTGAGGGCAAAGGCTATAAAGGAGAAGGCTTCTTCTTTGTGCTTGCTGTCACCGCCGACAAAAAGCATATTACAACCACAAAATGTGGCTGGCTCCACTTGGGAAGGCGGTAGACTGATGCCTATCTTGCCCGCATATTCTGCACTTTGCAGCATAGGGGTCAGGGCAACATTGTTGATCAGGGTCATGGCAGCAGTGCCGGCAATGAAAGGATTTGTCTCATTGCTGTTGAAAGGCAGGCTGGTTTCATCAACAAAGCTGGTCAAAAACTCCAGGGTTTCCTTTTTATCAACTGTATCCAGGGTGGGGTTACCCTGCTTGTCATAAAACATCCCGCCATTGCCAAAAACCAGGGTGTCAAATTCAACAAAGTTACCAGCTGAACGTGGGAAGGCAAAGCCTGAGACAGTTATCTGGCCGCTTTGGTCATGCTCAGTCAACTGCCGGGCATAATCAGCTAGTTCCTGCCAGTTTTGCGGTGGTTTTTCCGGATCAAGCCCGGCCTTTTCAAACAGGTCCTTGCGCCAGCTGAAAATAAAGGGTGTGGTTGAGTAGGCCAGCCCGTAAATCTCATCTTTATAAGTTCCATTGGCCAGAACACTGGGCATGATATCGTCTTTGCCCTCCCAGTCATTGAAAAGCTCCGTGACAGGCTGATAATGGCCCGCCTCCACCCTGGCTGCCACTGACAAGATGCCATGGCCGATCAGGTCGGGTCCCAGGCCAGCGCTGAACTGCGAGTTCAGCTTGGTCTCCATCGGTTCGCCGATGGCTGCATCGTCATAGGTCACCAGGATGCCGGGATTAGCCTGGTTAAAGTCATTGATCAGCCGTTTCCAGTATTCGGCCTCTGCAGCATCATTGCCAATCCGGATAAAAGACAATTCAACCTGTTCAGTTTCTTTTTTAGTCTCACAACCCGCCAGCAGCAGACTGGATAATAACAGCACTGCTGCCAAAAGGATCAACGCAAATTTTTTCATTCTTTTCTCCCCTTGTTTCCTAAGTTAATTTCTTACCCTGCAGCAGCTGAACATGCAGCCAGTCAGTCCGGGCAAAAGGATCATTGCGCGAAAGCAATGTTTCATAAAGCTGCCGGCGCAGGGCAGCCAGCTCAAGCTCCAGACTTGCAGCTTTGATCAGGTTATTTTTTTGGCCCGGATCAGCCTGGACACTGTAGAGTTCATCCGTGTCAGTCAGGTTCCAGACATAAAGCCAGTCGTCTGTCCTGATTGAGCGCTGGCTGTAAAGGCCAAACTGCTGGCCGTTGGAACTGCAGACAGCATGATCTTTACCCGGCATGGTTTTGCCCTTAAGCAAGGGCAGCAAGGACTGGCCATGGCCTGGATTGACACCATCAAGCTGACACAGGTCAGCAATAGTGGCTCCTAAATCAAGGTGGCTGACATACTGGCTGGCCCGCTGGCCAGCCTTCACCTGGGCTGGATAACGTAGCAGAAAAGGCACCCGGGTCACATCATCATAAAGGACATAGTGCTTGTCAATCATGCCGTGTGAACCACACATATCCCCGTGGTCACTGGTGTAGATGACAATTGTGTCCTGGGCCAGTCCCAGCAGGTCGAGCCTTTCCAAAAGCAGGCCGACAGCCGCGTCGATCTGGCTGATCATGCCCAGATAAAGCGCCACGGTGCGGCTCCATTCCTGCCAGGTCTTGCCTTGGAGCTGCCAGTTGACGAGTTGCTGACGCTGAATATAGGGTTTATCGGCCAGATCATCACCAAAGCCGGGCCAGGCCGGTAGATCCTGTGGCTGATACATACTGGCAAAAGGTTGGCAGGGCCGGCAGGGCAGATGGGGATCAGGCAGGTCCAGCCGGATCAGCCAGGGCTGGTCCGACTTATAATCTTGCTCAATCTGCTCCAGGGCCAGGCCGGCAGCAACATGAGTGGCGCTGTCAGCCAGGGCAAAGGGGCTGGGGTCGCCGAACCAGCCACCCGGCCAGGCCGGTTGGGCATAAGCGGCCTGGGCTTTGGCTGTGGCCTGGGCCAGGTCGATATAATTATGATAACCAAAATCTACCGGCCGATAGTTTTGTGCCACATTCCATTTACCGATCAGGCTGCTCTTGTAGCCAGCCCGGGCCAGGCCGGCCAGCCAGAAATCGTCTTGTGGAAGCAGGTCGGCACAGGCCAGGAAGTTCTGATTCCACAAGCCGCCATAGCTGTCCGGAGCCAGGCCGGACAGCATGGCCTGGCGGGCCGGGCCGCAGACCGGGATAGTAGTGAAGGCCTTTTCAAAAAATGTTCCTTCCGCAGCCAACCGGTCCAGATTGGGCGTCTGGACCGGATAAGCTCCGGCTGCCCCGACACAGTCCCAGCGCTGCTGGTCTGCAACTATCAGAAGTAGATTGGGCTTTTTTTTCGTCATGTTAGATCGGCCTTGTGATATCGCCGTGCAGATTGGGCAGGGGCTCAGGCCGCACGACTGTGCCACCTTCTTCAAAAGAACGGATGGCGGCGAAGGTGTATTCAAGGGTAGCTAGGGCATCACGCCCAGAAGCCCGCAGCAATTCCGGGGCAACCTTGTTGGTCACATCTTCCAGGAAAGCATGGATCCGGTTGGGGAAAGTGGCTCCAAAGTCTGCAATCCCTGTATCCAGCACTTCATCCGGTTCAGGAGAAGCCATACTGTTTTTGGGTTTTTCTGCATCCCAGTAATAAAGCTTTTCCACACAGTTTTCAATCACGAAGGTACCGCGTGTGCCTGCCATCTCAAAGCTCCACCAGCCGCCCAGCCCGAACATGGCATCGCCGCGTTGGGAGAGCAGGTAGCCTGTGCTGCCGTTTTCGAAACGGACATGGACGCTGTTGATTGAATACATCAGATCATTAGCGGTTTTACGCACACCAGGCTTGTTGAGATAGGCCTGGACATGGGTGATGTCACCACCAAAATAACGCAGCACTGAAAAAGGATGAGCCAGGAAAGCCTTCAAGTGTGAATAGGGCCGTTTCCAGCGTTCTGAACCTGGCCCGGCATAGCCTGCCTCACCACCGTTAAAGCCCATCTTGTGGATGATATAAACGGGTTCGCCTACTTTACCTTGTTCCAAAAGTTCAGTCGCCCGGGCAGCCGGACCAGTGAAATAGTGATTCAGGTTACAGCCCAGATAGAGCTGTTTCTGGCCGGCCAGGCGCACCATTTCGCGCGCTTCGCGCACATCATTGGAGATCGGTTTTTCGACCAGGACGTGCTTATTGGCCTCTAAGGCCTCCATGACAGGGATATAATGCCAGCTGCCGTTTTCATATCCGGATGTTGTTACGTCGACAATTTCAATCTCCGGCATAGCCTTGAGCATGCCGCCCAGTGAGTAAAAGGCCGGCACACCGTACTTTTGCCCCGCTGCATCAGCCCTGGCCTGATTGACATCACAGACAGCAACCAGCTGGGCCAGTTCATCCTTTTGATAGACATCAGCATGGGTGTTGCCAATACCGCCCATACCGACCAATGCGATCTTTAAAGCCATGTTAAATCCTCCTCAAAACCATCGGGCCTACCAGCCCGCTTTAGATATTTTTACGAAAGCCTGTTGGTGATATGCCAGTCACCTGGCGAAACTGCCGGGAAAATAAAGCCGCATCACTAAAGCCCAGCTCTTTGGCTATCTCAGCTATGCTCACATCATTTTTACGCAGCAGTTCAGCTGCTTTAGCCATGCGGAAGTTGCGGGCATACTCAGCTGGGGAAGTGCCCAGGAAATGCTTGAACTGGCGGGAAAGATAACCTGCTGATAGGCCGGCTGCCGCTGCGATGGCATCAACTGCTATTTCCTGGCGGTAGTTTTCCTCAATATAAGCCACTGCCTGCAGGACCTGGCGAAACTTGGTGCCTGTCTCTTCTGTCTCCTGCTTCTGGCTGCCCCACAGCCGGGCATAGACCAGCAGCAGGTCCAGCAGTAAGATCTTGCACTTGATCGACCAGCCCAAAGGCTGGTTGGCTTTTTCCCAGCTGATTTGTTCCAAAAGCAAGGCAATTTGTTGGCGTTGGGCCATGCCGGCATTAACCCGGGCAAAGTTTTCCCGCTGCCTGCTCTGCAAAAGCCAGCCCAGCTCAGCTAGATCGGCCAGCTCCTTTTCAAAACCGGCTAAAGCCTGGCTGGTGAAAAGGCAATTGTAAAGGCCGGTGTTGTGGGTGCTGATGTAAGCGTGCACTTCACCGGGTAAAACCATGAAGAGATCACCAGCTGTCAGGATCTGGACCTGGCCCTCCTGGCTGTGCAAGGTCACACCATGGTCGATATAGACCAGTTCATAAAACTCGTGCCGGTGCAGGGCTGTCTTGGCATGCTGGCTGTTCTTTATGACAACCAGGGGAAAGCCATCTGTAAAATATTGCTCTGTTTTTGTCAAAAGAGCCATGCTGGGTAACTCCTACTGTCGCACCGAGGCCACATCCACCGGCTGGCCTCCTTGGCGGATTGATTCAATCGCCGCATGGATGACCCGGCTGGCTTCAAGACCATCCTGGCCGCTGCCATCGATATCTTCCGGTCTGGTCCCGGCCAGGATCTGCCGGACAAAGGCCGTGATCCGGTCAGCAAAGGTGTCAAAAAAACCAGTAAAACCACCAAAGACCGGGTTGGTATAAACCTGCTTAACCAGGTCGTCCGCAGGATAAAGCGTCGCTTCCCGCCACATGTCATCCACAACCAAACGGCCGTTTGTGCCGGCCACTTCACAACGCTCCATCGGGTGACCCCGCTTGATATCATAAGAACTGGTGATATGACCGACAGTACCATTAGTGAAAAGCAGATTCATTGACTGGGTCGAATACAGGTTGCGTCCGCTGGCTTTTTTGGCAAAGCATTGCACACGGGCTACATCCCCGCCAAAATAGCGAACTATATCAACACTATGCGGATTAAGTGCCTTTAAGTGATAAAACTCTGTCTCGAAATCACCGAACTTGCCAATCCAAAGATGCATGTTAATAAACAGCAGTTCACCGAGCCGGCCTTCCTGCTGCCATTTTTTCGCTGTGCGGGCAGCCGGTGTAAAACGGTGGTTCAAATCAACCGCCAGGCAAAGATCTCTATCCCGGGCAGTCCGGACCATTTCTTCTGCCTGGACCAGGTCATTACTGATCGGTTTTTCGCACATGACATGAGCACCTGCGGTCAAGGCCTGCATAGTCGGCTCATAATGGTCCGAGGCATACTCAAAGCCGCCGGTTGCCACACTGACCAGGTCAGGCTTCAGCTCATCGAGCATCTTTTGCGCAGCAAGATATGACTGGACACCATACTGGCGACCAGCCAGGCTGGCCCGTTCCGCAATTTTGTCGCAAACACCAACCAGTTCAACTTCCGGTATGGACTGGTAGATCCTGGCATGATTATGCCCGATCGGTCCCATTCCTATTACACAAACTCTCATGTTTTCCTCCCTGGTCAGGGCAGGCCCGGCCTGAGCCGGGCCTGTCTTGGTTATTTTTTCTTTTTGTCTGCCTGCAGGCGGCGGGCCGCATCCGGATCACCTATATGCAGGGTGTTGTAAGCTTCATCAGATGACTTGAAAGGGCCGCTACCTTTGCCGTGCCAGTCCAGATTTGTCTCCATCGGATTGGGCCGGCCGACTGCAGCTGTCCTTTGGGCAACATGCTCAAGCAGGCGTTTATGCAGGAGGGCGACCACTTCAGGATAGCGCCCGGCCACATTTTCCAGTTCCAGCGGATCCTTAGCCAGATCATAAAGCTCAATTTCATCCTTATAATGGAAATCAGGCTCCAGGGCCACAATCAGTTTCCATTTGGGCGTGCGCCAGCCATGCTTACGCATCCAGGTGCACTCAGTGATGTAGAACTCATTTTCAGCCTTCAGCTGGCCATCCCTGGCCAGGTCCATGAGATTGCGCCCGTCAAAAGCGATATCAGTTTCAATACCCATCAGGTCGAGCAGGGTGGGCATTAGGTCCTTGAGCTGACAGTTTTCCTGAAAACGGGCCGGCTTGGTTTTGCCGGGCAGTTTAAAGGCCAAGGGCACTGTCAGGGTTGGTTCATAAAGGCCGTGGTGGTCAAACCAGCAATCGTGCTCGTCCAGGGTCTCACCATGGTCAGAGGTGATGACGACCACAGTGTTATCAGCCAGGCCCAAAGCTTCAAGCTTGCTCAGGATGCTCTGGATACAGGTGTCCATATAGGCAACAGCTGCCTCATAGAGGGCGACAATGAAGTCCTTATCAGTGCAGTGGGGCGGGAACCAGGAAATGAAGTAGTCCCGGAAGGGCTTAAAGTCATAAACTGCCTGTAAGGATTTGTTGGCTGGATCAAAGGCATCCTTCTGGTAGAACATTTCATGGAAAGGCTGGGGCGGCAAATAGGGTGTGTGCGGATCCATGTGGCGCATGAACAAAAAGAAGGGTTTATCCTCCCCGGCCAGTCTTTCCAGCTCCGGGATGGCCACATCATTCATATTTTCCGCCTTGCGGGCGTAGCCATCCTCGCCAGCTGCCCAGCCTTCATAATCGATGTACTTGTCAAAGCCACGCGAAGCAATGTTGCCGGTAAAGCCAATGCAGCTGGTATTGTAGCCGTTTGCGCTGAGCACTTCTGGCAAAGTCTTGACGCCCGGGGCCAGATCGCCTTTATGGCGTAAGGCCACCACATTAGTGCCAAAACAGTCCAAGCCGGTCAACATTGAAGAATAACCCGGGGTGGTCGGAATGCTGGGACTGAAGCAATTGTCGAAAACCAGAGCATCAGACAAGTATTTATCCAGGTGGGGTGTGGTCAGATTTTTATAGCCGTTCATGCTCATGAAATCACGGCGCAGGCTGTCAATGCCAAAAAACAATAGATTGGGTTTTTTCATAATCTTCTCCTCTAACGCGCATCAAGCTGCTTCAGGCAGGCATTCATATAGCCATAGCTTTCAGCCGCTATAGCCACTGCCTGCTCAAAACTTTGCTCTGGACCGATAATTTCCAGGTTGACAGGACCAATATAGCCGCCATCCACCATGGCTTTAAAATAAGAAAATAAATCAATGTCACCGCGACCACAGGTCTGTAATGCCGGTTCACCCGGTGAAGGCCCCCGGCCGCGGCAGTCCCGGATATGGATATGCCTGGTCCGGCTCAGCACTTGAGGCAGGGCCAGTTCAGGATTTTCGCCAGCCCGGTAGACATGACTGGGGTCCATATCAACTCCAAAGGCTGGTTCCATGATCTCAGCCATGGCCCGCAAGGTGGTTTTGGTGTCAAAGATGGCAGCACCAACATGGGCCTTGCAGCAAAGTGTCACCCCGAATCTGGCGGCCAGCTCAGACATCCGGGCCAGTTTTTCGATAGTTTCCTTGAGGGATTCCTCATCATTCATCTGGCCACCCGGTCCGACATTGATCACCGGGATGCCAATGTCTGCAGCAGCCGTAAAGGCCTGCCGCAGGCGTTCCGGATCAAGTGAGGCCACTTCCGCCGCCAGCATCTTTAAACCGGTTTCGGCCAGGACCTGCCTGATCTCATCCTTTTGTTCCAGGTAGCGTTCCAGGTCAAGATGCTCGCACATGCCCTTGATGGCGGAAATCTCCAGACCATCATAGCCACACATCTTAATGGCCCGGGCAGCAGTGGCAAAATCCACTCCCTTGAACAAAACTGTGTTTACGCCAAGACTAATCATTTTTACCTCCTGTCAATAAAGCAGCCTGTCCTTCATAATCACGGACACGCTGTAATATTTCAGCACAATTGTGGGCACGGGGATACTCAATAATAAAAGGGACTTCAGCATGCTCTTTTTTAAGCAGCTGGATAAAAAGCGGCCAATCAATATCGCCTTCACCTATATTGCGGCCATAGGCATCATTGACCTTTCTGTCCTTGCCATGAAAATAAGAGATGTGCGGTCCCAGATAAGCAAACATATCCGCTTCAGATGAGTTGGCGATCAGGTTGGCCGGGTCCAGCAAAACCTGTAAACGGTCTGAGCCAACCTGACTGATTGTATCAGCCATCCTTTTGGCGCTGGGCACTACATCAAGCACACACGGTTCCAAAGCCAGAATAAGGCCATACTTTTCCGCTTGCTGGCAAAGCCAGCTTAAGGAATCCAAAAGCCGATCAAATTGTTCTTCATAAACAGTGGCCCTCACGCCACGATGGTCCGGGTCAAAGCCACATTCAGTGGCCACTACCGGAATCTGGGCAGCTGCGGCCAGCTGCATGTGCCGGGCAAAATAGTCCAGATTATGCTGTCTTTTTGCCTGGTCTTCTTCAATTAAATTAGTAAAAACACCAAAGGAATGAACTGTCAGGCCCGCATCACGATAGAACCGGGCAATTCGG
Source organism: uncultured Oscillospiraceae bacterium (assembly GCA_964654125.1). GTDB lineage: Bacteria > Bacillota > Clostridia > Saccharofermentanales > UBA5734 > JAAYBY01. Next base: position 17,203 of record CAZZGG010000003.1, on the reverse strand, counting down.
GTCAGTTTTTCTTCTGTCAGATCACTGATGTCGGATGTGCCATTGTAGGTCCAGTAATTACTGTCTTGCTGGACCAGGCAAAGCTCTGTCACGCTAAAGCCTGTCCTGGCCATGAAATCTGCTGCCTGCTGATTTGTCATATCCGGAAAGCTTCTGGTTACAATACCTACTTGCATAAGCCACCTCCAGCCCACTGTAAAACGAAATATGGACAAAGTTGTATCATCTGCATTATAAGACCGGTCAGCTACTCCAGGCAAATCAAATACAAGCTTTTGGCAGTAATCAGAGCAGGATTTGCTAAATCATGTCATTATCTGCCAAAAGTGGCCAGCCTGCTGGCCAAGACCACAGAGCTTAGCCTTATACTGAACGAATTCTGAAAAAATCCTGAAAATAAGCCAAAAGCTCTCTTGTTATTTGGAAATAAGCATGCTACAATCATGATACTTTGATAGTCAAAGCTTCTTAGTTGATTGACAGGAAGCAGGAGGGTTTATGCAAATTGTCACTGGCAAAAAATACTATGAGCGACCCCGCTTTACCACATTGCGTGATTTAATCAAAGATTGTGCCTCACGCTATGGAGCTGCACCGGCTTACCGTTACCATGATGAGCCGGGTGGACCGGATATTATCAAAAGCTATCTTGATTTTGCAGCAGATATTGACAAAATCGGTACTGCTTTACATGAACTGGGCCTGGCCGGCAAGCACATAGTAGTGGTGGGTGCTAATAGTTACGAGTGGGCAGTGGCCCATAATGCCATAGTCAACGGTACTGGTGTCAGTGTACCCCTGGATCGTCAACTACCTCAGGTGGAAGTGGCCAGCCTAGCCCGGCGCGGCCGCGCCGAAGCCTTTATTTACAATAGCTCCCATCATGAGATTGCCCTGCAGGTCGCTGCAGAGAATAAAGACATCCGTTATTTTATCTGCATGAAAGCGGATCTGATCACGCCTGAACTGGTCCAGCAGGATCCGCGCTTTTTAGAGTGGCCGCATCTGCTTGCCCAAGGTGAAAAGTTGCTAGCCGCAAAAGACAGCCGCTTTACAGGAGCCCAGATCGACCCGGCTGCCATGTGTTCTTTGCTGTTCACCTCCGGCACCACTGCTATGTCCAAGGGAGTCATGCTCTCCCACAGCAATATCACAGCCAATGTCCATTCCGTAGTCTGCACCCTGGATATCAAGCCAAACCAGCGTGCCTTGTCGGTCCTGCCGCTGCATCACACTTTTGAAAACACAGTCGGCATGTACATGATGCTGGCTTATGGCATTTGTGTCTGTTTCATGGATGGCCTGCGTTATCTGGTCCAGAACCTGAAAGAGTGGGAGATCAATATCATTCTGGCTGTACCTTTGCTTTTTGAAAATATCTATCGCCAGATCAACAAAAACCTGGAAAAATCCGGCAAGGCCGGTCTGGTCAAAATAATACGCAAACTGGCCCGAGGGCTGGGCAAGCTGGGTCTGGATGTCAGGCAAAAGCTTTTTGGCCAGATCCTGGCAGCAGTCGGTGGCGGCCTGAACCTTTGTGTCAGCGGAGCCGCTCCGATCAACAAGGACATAATTGCCTTTTTTAATGATATCGGCATTGATTTTTTTAACGGTTATGGTTTGACAGAAACATCACCTGTCATTTCCGCCTGCAACTACCATGTTAATGTCTATGGCAGCGTGGGCAATCCGTTAGCCTTTGTGGAAGCAGCTATTGATACAGATGAGACCAGGCCAGGCGCCCAAGGCGAAATCCTGACCAGGAGCGACAGCGTCATGCTGGGTTATTTTGAAAACGAGGCAGCCACAGCTGAAGTAATGCAGGAAGATGGCTGGTTCAGGACTGGCGATGTAGGCTTTTTAGATAAAAAAGGCTGTATCCACATCACTGGCCGGGCCAAGTCCATGATCGTGCTGACTAATGGAAAAAAAGTTTTCCCGGAAGAGATTGAATTCTTGTTTGATAACCTTGCTGGCGTCAAAGAGACCATTGTCTGGGGTGAGGCCTCCGCCCGGGACGCCATCGACATCTGTGCTAAACTGGTGCTTGATCCAGCCGAACTGCCCGCAGAAGCCGGCAATGATGATAAATCCATCAGCAGCTGGCTGGATCAGCAGATCAGGCAGATCAACCACCAGTTGCCCCCTTACAAGGCAATCAAATATTTTTTCTTCACTGACCAGGAACTAATTAAAACAACCACGCTCAAGGTGCGTCGTCCCCAAGAGCAAGAGCACATTACAAAAATGCTAAAGACCCTGAACCTGACCATGAAAACGGCACATGGACGTCGGTTTGATTAGCTTTTGGGCTTTTCTTTGTGCCTGATCAGGCCAAGCTCCTCCAACCAGCCTGATCAAGCCAGCCGCCCGGTTCAGTTCTGACAGAGGATGCTAAGGCATCCTCTGTCTTTTTCATTTCTGGACTTTAGTAAAATCATGCTATAATCAGTTAATAATTATTGCTGACGGGTGATTTTATGGAGAAAACTGATCAGTTTTGCCCCCATTGTGGAGGTGGCTTTGCTCTTGACAGCAAGCAGCCGCTGCAGGCCTATCTGACCTGCCCTTATTGTGGCAGCCGCTCCCTTATGCAAAAAACCGCAAACGGTATCCGTTTACGCGGTATCATTGGCAGCAGACCAGAGCCACAGGACAATACCAGCCAACCTGAACCAGCCTGGCCCCCTCCCCTGCCTGAGGCAAAAACAGAGCAAAAGCCAGATCTGGCTGATTTGATCGCCCAGGCAGACCAGGATATCAAGCCGGTCCGCCAGCCTGAGCCAAGCGGCAGTGCAACAGAGGCGGACCAGCTTTCCAGCTACACTGAACTGAGCCAGAAGATGCAGGCAGCAGCCCAGCAAATGCATTTGCCGGAATTTAACAGTTACAGCCGCCTGCTGCTTGACCAGAAGCCGGATGACTGGCAGGTATATGCTTTGCGGGCGCGGCTGATTGAAGCAGCCAGCGGTCTAGCTGACAAGAGCTGGGCCAATCCTGTCTGGTATTTATATACTGCGAGGCAAAAAACCGCCCTGCTCAGCCGGCATTTTTATGCTTATAATACAGCATTACAGTATTGTCCTGATTCGGAAAAAGCAGGTCTGGCCACTGAACTGGCTGAACAGATTGTCCGCCAGGCAGTTGACCATCTGACAGAAAGAGCAACAAACCGCTGCAGCAAGCGCCTCTTTGGCCGCAGCTTCAAGGGTCACTATCGCCGCAGCGATTTGGAAGAAGCCCACGAGTTTTGCGATGCAATCAGCAGAATAGACCAGAATGTCAGTCCTCTGGGACATGAATTGTTAAAACCTGCAATCAGACGGGCAGCAAAAAAACTGCCAGCCAGATTGGCCAGCAGGCTGAGCAGATTCTAATTACTGGTCTGTTTTTTTCAACACCCTGGCCAGGTTGATCCTAGGTAAAGGCTTATACCATTTTGGCACTACAGAGCTGAAGTTACTGTATTCCCTGTTCATGGCCTTGATATCACGGGCAATCTTAACCCTTTCTTTCGCGTCAGCAGCCTGATATTTTTTTAGCATATGAAGAGCAGCATAAAAGGCCAGGCAATGGAATGATTTTACATCAACCTTATAGCTGAAATAGCAATCAAGAAAACCAGTCACAAAGAAATCGCTGACCTTTCTCATGTCTGTCACCAAAGACGCCAGATCAGCTAAAGGATCACCATATTGCCAGTTTTCCCAATTGGGCAGGCCAACACATGAGCCTGGGGCACAAAACAGATTGTCCACCAGCAGTTGGCCATACAGGACACTCTGGGGCCGTCCCAGAGTTAGATCCTGATTCTGCCTGACAAAATCAAGCAACCTAAGAACATCCTGATTCACAGCAGGTCCAGCCAGGCTGGCAAGCTTGCCAATCAGCTCGCCTATATAACATGACCAGCCATTGCTCTCAGTATCAACTGAGCAAGCATGTACTGAATTGATGAAGATAGCTGTCTCCTGACCCAATAGATACTGGCTGACCTCGTGCTGATCCGGTAAAAAAGTGCCGGCTGGCTGACCTTCAAGCCAGCCTGTGACCAGATAGGCAGCCAGATTTTTTTCGCTAACTCCATAACACAAGGCTTGCGGCACCAATATCTTGTTCTCATGCAACATTTTTATCAGATGAAATGTCTGCTTTATCAGGCTGTAGTCTTTCTTGTCGGCCAAATACAAAACACATCTGTCGCCGCTAGCATCCTCTATCTGATATTTACTTAGGCGAGGATTTGCGGAAGGAATCTGGTTTAGAAAACTGGCTTTCCTTAGTTCCGGAATGGCGGTTAGAATCAGCTCAATGTTCTGGGTATTGCTTTCCATGTCAACCTCTTCTTGTCTTTTTTATTTCAAGTATAAAAGAAAGCACCCCATAATAAAACAAGAAAATTTTTCACTTAGTAGCACAAACTAGTGATTTTTTGGTCTTTTTGCCTGATATACATCATTATTTTTTTAAATCAACTTAAAAATCCGCGCCGCATTTTGCCAATAGACCTGATCCAGGATATTTTTTGGCAAGCTCAAGCCTGTCATGGGCCAATGACCGCCAGCAATTGCATCCTGGTCACTTTCTAAAAAAGTAAAATAAGACTGGTAAAGCCAGGCGGCTGTTTGACAGTTGACATCAGTGCCAAACAGGATTCTATCAGAATAGTCAAAAAAGAACTTTCTGGCAGTGTGGTACTGGCGGCCCAGCTCATCAATCCGGGCTGCCAGATCAACATAGAAGTTGCCGTAACGGTCCAGCAGGCGGGCGACAAAGGCCAGGTTTTCTGCATTGGAACCGACATGGGCAACGATAAATGTCGTAGCCGGGTTATCATCCAGCAGCTTTTCCTGGGCCTGCATCAGCTCAGCAAAACTATAGGTGCCGCTAGCTGTGTAGGACCAGTCAGGATGGGCCAACAATTCCAGGTAGCGTTCATTATGCTGGTCGACAGGATCAAAAAAACATGCCGGATCAGCAATATGGACCAGGACCGGCCAGCCATACTCAGCAGCAGTCTGCCAGATCACCTTTAAGCGTGGATCATCAATCCGGATACCCCGGCCCGGCACATAGACAAAGGGGCTTTTTTCCACCATCAAACTGACATGCTTGAAAAGCTTTATGCCACGTGCCCCCAGCCGCTGGGCCCTGGCCAGGTGCCGCCTGACTGTTTGGGCAAAGTCAGCCTCATTTATTCTGGTCACATCAACAGAAACAAAGTTGAGAAAAAAATCAGCATAATCAGCGCTGGCAGCAAAGACCTGTTCCAGTTCAAGACCCAAAAAGCCGTCCCAGAAGCCATCCAGGTTAACCACCTGCCTGACCCCCTGGTTTTGCAGGGCTGTCACCAGCTCAGCCACAGATGCCGGTTGCCAGCTAGCCGGGTCCGCGGCATAAAGAGGCAGATAAAGGTCGCCAAAATGGCCATGCACATCAATGACCGGATAGCTGGTCCTGGGCACAGGCTTTTGCTCCACCTGCAGTTTGCTGACCGGCTTATATTCATTCAGGTAAAGCGGCCTGTTCATGGAGCTGCCTCCTCTTTTTTATCTGCCAATTGCTCTTCTTGCAACTTAAGAAAATAAACCACCTGGTTTATTACATCAGCCAACTGGGCCAGTTCGGCCAGCTCCATCTCATCTAGGTTGGGCAGGTATTGGCGTAAGATCCTGATCTGGGGAAAATCATTTTGCACTAGAGTCAACTCCTCTTCCTTAAAGTCGGGCAGGGCCCTGGCCCTCTCTTCCCAGCCCGGCAAGGCGGGCAGGTCATTTTCAGGCCGGTCCAGATAAAAATAGCAGGTACTGTTCCAGTTGTCACTGCGCTCAAACAGATCAAAAGCAGGCAGTGCCGGATCAGCTGGATCTATGGCAACAGGTGGATCCTGGGCCGCTAGGCCAGCCCGCAGCACCTGCTTGCCATTTTCTTTGAACCACTGTAAAAGCTCTGGACTCCAGCTGCCAATCTGCTGCATGGTCACGCGGATATCTTTATGAAAATAAACCGGATCCGGGACATGGTAGCGGTAAAAAGTCATCAGCATGTCTTCCTCATCAGCCAGCGGGCAGCCGCAGTAGGCCTGGGAGAATTCACCCTGACACCAGCCAGTGCCAAAATAATCTTCTGTACCGGTCCCGCACAGGGTCGGCAATGCCTGATCCCCATCCAGGAAGATTTTTATTTCACCTTCGCCGCCCCAGGATGAAGCATACTCCTTTTTATTCATGGCAACACCAAAGGAAGCCCCTAAAAACCGGCCTTTGCCTTGAAGATAAGCCAAAACAGTATAGTCCTGGCCTAGCTGGGTCGGTGTCTCCTGGTTGTACCAGGCATGGAAATAACCGGCATCAGCAGGTATAGGATCATCTAGGGTGTAGTTGATATCGTAAAAGAACATGGCAGCTGTACTGATACCGTCATTATGCAAGACTACCCGCATGCTTTTACGAAAAGGCATCGGAACTGTGCAGATCATACTACGCCCTTCGGGACTAGAAAAAAGAGCTCCGGCAAAAGATGCCATACGACCCAGGCTCATGCCAAAAAAGTCACCCAATGGCACATTGACAGCTGGCTGCTGCGCATCATCCCAGTAGATTTCCAAGCGCAACTGGCGCAGCATCATGGGTGACATATCATGTAAGGTCAGCCAAATTCTACGGATCATGCCGCTGTGTCCCTGGGCCCTAGCCAGCGTCAAGGGCCGGCCAGGCCGGCAGAAAAAATAAGGCATGCCTTTGCGGCCATGGGCCACCTTTCCACCAGCCCCCGGCAGGCCATGTGGGTTTTCAGCACTGGCCCAGCGTGTTTTTATCTCATCAGGCAATCTGTACAAATTCTCACCCACCTTTAGTTAGCGCCAGCCAGATGCTGCTGCAAAAACACAACTGCCTTTTGGTTCATCTCAATTGTGTCAGCGTGGCCCTGGCCGGGATAAATGTGCAGCTGAAGATCATTTGCATCATGGTAGAGCAGCCTTGCTTTCTCATAAAACTGCGTCAGGCTGGCGGGCGGGATCAGGGGATCAGCCGCTCCGGCCTGGATCAGCAAGGGAATAACAGGTAACTGCTTATCAGCTGGATTGTCAGCCTTAGCTGCTGCCAGCTGCTCTGCATAATCTGCTTCAGTTCCTAAGCCGGATTGGGAAAAGGCCAGTTTTGTTTCCTCTGCAGCCGCCACTGCCGCAAAATCAGGCGTGGCAATCACCGGGCAAAGGGCCTTGAAGAGGACCTGGGGCAAGGTCAAATAATAAAAGGCAATCATACCACCCATGGAATAGCCAATATAACCTGCCTGCTTAACATCAGTCCGCGCATCTGTTTCATACATGGCCAGGACCTGATTGATCTCAAGTGCTGTGGCCCGGATGGAAGCAAAAAGCTGGGGCAGGCTTTTTTGTCTGTCACCATGATCGGCAGCATCCGGGGCAATGACAAAAAACCCATTGGCTGCCATCAGGTAGGCCTGGGGCAGGATAAACTCCTTGCGTCCCATATAACCGTGCTGGACCCAGACCAGGGGCAGCTTACCTGGCAGGTCCTGGCGCCATATTTCTAGAAGCGGCGCACCAGCTCTTAGCACTGAACGAACTAAAATATCCATCAAAAATCATCCTTTCACTGAACCTAGGGTTATTCCAGTCGTAAAATAACGTTGTAAGAAGGGATACACAGCCAAAATTGGCAGGATGGCGATAAAGATCTGGGCGGCATTTTTTGTCTTGTCATTGACCAGCTTCAAGATCTCCAGATCTCTTTCTGTCAGCAGCTTAGGGTCAGGATTGATAATAATTGTCTGCAAATAACTTTGCAGTGGGTAACCTGCTGGTGAGTTCATCAGGATCAGGCCGTCAAACCAGGAATTCCAATGACCAACAATCACAAAAAGTGTCACTGTAGCCAGGGCTGGGACAGAAACAGGCAGATAGATCCGGCCCAGCAGGGTCCAGTGGCCGGCCCCATCCATATAAGCTGCTTCTTCCAGTTCTCTGGGCACATTGCGGAAAAAATTGAGCAACAAGATAACATTGAAGACCGGCACTGCAGCCGGCAGGATCAGGGCCCAGATGCTGTCAATCAAGCCTGTTTGCTGGATCACCATGTACCAGGGAATCAGGCCGCCGGAAAAAAGAATGGTCAAAAGGAAAAACCAGGCAAAGAAATTGCGGGCCCGGAACTGTTTCTTCTCCCTGGCCAGGGGATAGGCAACCAGGATTGTCAAGAGCATATTGAGCGGTGCGCCTAAAAGAACCCTTTGCACCGAAACCAGGAATGATCTGCCAAAGGCAGGTGTGGCGGTGACAAATATATAAGAGGAAAAAGAAAGATCAACCGGCCACAAAGTGACCTTGCCACTGGCTGCAGCTGTGCTGCTGGAAAGCGATAAGGCCAGCACATGGATGAGCGGGAAAGCGCAAAGCGCTGCCAGCAGAGCCAGGCTGCTGTAGTTGACAGCCTTGAACAAGAACCCTTTACAGATATTTTTCCGGATCATCTCATCACCTAAAAGATATTGTAGTCTGCCGCTTTTTGGGCAATCTTGTAGGAAAGCCCGATCAGGAGCAAGGCCACCAGTGACTTAAAAAGACCCATTGCCGTAGCAATACCATACTGGTTATTAACCAGACCTGTGCGGTAAACCAGCGTATCAATAATATCGCCAGTTTTATAGACAAGTGGGCCATAAAGGTTAAAGACCTGATCAAAACCGGCGTTCAGAATATTGCCCAGGCTGAGAGTTGCCAGTAAAATTACCGTGCTGCTGATCCCGGGCAAGGTGATATGGTAGATACGCCGCCAGCGCCCGGCACCATCTGCCAGAGCGGCTTCATAAAGCGTAGGATCAATGCCGGTCAAAGCAGCCAGGTAAACGATGGTGCCAAAGCCAAAAGATTTCCAAACATCTGTCACGACCAGAGTGAAGGGGAAGGTCCTCTCATCGCCTAAAAAAAAGACAGGACCCAAACCAAGCTGGCCCAGCAACCTGTTGACAACCCCCTCCGAGGGTGAAAGGATGTCCAGGAAAATCCCGGCCAGGATAACCCAGGACAAAAAGTGTGGCAGGTAAATAATGGTCTGGACTGACCTTTTAAAAGCTTTACTGCCAACTTCGTTCAGCAACAGGGCCACTGTCACCGGGACCAGGATTCCCGCCAGCAGCTTCATGCCGGCAATAAAGACCGTGTTCCAGACCACCTGGCCGATGGTCGGCAGTTGCAGCATGAAACGGAAATTGTCCAGGCCAATCCAGGGTGAACCAAACAGACCCTTGCCTGGCAAAAATCTTTGGAAAGCGATCACTAGACCCAGCATTGGTCCATAGGAATAGACCAGAACCAGAACTACTGGACCTGCCAGCATCAGATAAAGTGGCGCTTCGCGGCGCAGTTTTTTTAAGGGTTGAGACTTTTCCATTGGTTGACCTCAGCGCTTATCTCAGCGCCACCCAGCTGATACCAGTCAGCGACAAACTTATCAAAACTGTCCAAAGATTCGCCCATGATAATTTTGGTGATCATCTCATCTTCCATGGTCCTCAGCGTGGCCATTTTATCGCCCATCACGGGTGTCGGGGCACCATAGAACTGATTGAGTATCCCCTTGTCGCCGCCCGCCACATCCTCCAGCAGGAAGACAGCACCCCCCTCACCATAGGTGGCCACCTCCACCCAAGCCTCCTTAATCCCCTGGTCCAGATAGGCCAGGATGATCTGGTAACGCCATTGCTCGTCCAGGTTCAAAAGATCCGGCTTGCGCTGGGCTAGGGCCTGGCGCAACAGTTTACCGCCCCGCAGCATGGCATCAGGTTCCCAAATCTGGGTGATGATGTATTTGTAATAGACAATATCAGGTGTTTCGATAGTGCCGAGGAAAGTATCACGGATGACCTGATTGTCAGCTTTGACAATGTTGTCAGTCCAGAAGTTGACCAGCAGCAGCAGGGCCTCCGGCTGCCGGCAGTCTTTGCCTGCCACAATAAAAGAGCCGGCTGAAGTCTGGTACTGGCTTTTGGCCGGCTGACCATCCACAGAAGGCAGGGCAAAAGCTGTCCAGTAGGCATCAGGATAATTTTGCTGGCTTAGCTGCAGGGGCTGGTAGGGATTCCACCAGACACCATATTCCATGCCACATTTGCTATTGGCAATGCTTTCATTGATTTTGTTAATATCCTTGACCCCGAACTCCTGGTCAATCTGGCCGGCCTGGTACATCTTTTGCAAGGCAGCCAGGCCCTCGCGCATCTGGGGCTGGACTGAGCCATATTGCAGCTGGCCGTCCTTTTCCAGCCAGATGCCGGGATAGGCATGATAGCCATTGAAAAAACCTTGTAGACCTGCAATGGCACCCCAGAGGCCCTTGGTCAGGGCTAGCCCGACTGTATCAGCCTGTCCATTGCCATCCGGATCGTTTTCCGTGAACTGGCGGGAGATCTCCAGCACATCAGCCATAGTGCTAGGCCCGGCCAGAGCCAGTTTATCCAGCCAGTCCTGGCGGATCCAGAGCAGCTGAGCGGCAGCCACCGCTGAATCAGTCATAGGCACACCCATCAGCTTACCCTCGATTGAGGCAGCCTTTAAAGCCAGTGGATCCTGCAGCATGATCTCCTTGGTGTTTTCGGAAGCATATTCCGCATAAAGCTCTGTCAGGTCGAAAATCAGTTCACTATCGTGGAGCAGTTTGAGCAGGCTGGTGTTGACATGGAAGATGTCCGGGATCTCTCCTGACATAATAGTGGCATTTAGTTTTTGCTCATACTGGGAGGCATCAACAACCCACTGGTAGCTCAGCTTGATGCCTAAAAGCTCCTCATAGGCCCTGGTCCAGACATTGTTATAGATATCGTCGCCTTCAGCAAACTTAACTGTGGCATCGACACTAATCACAGATTGAAGCTCAAGTGGCGGTTGATAGGCCTGGGGCAATACAAGCTCCAGACCGGCAAATTCAGCAACCGCCGGACCTGCCGTTAGCGGCTGGCTGCTGGTGGTGTGCGCCGAGCAAGCTGTCATAACCGGGTTGAGTGCTATAAAGAGTACAAACAGGCCAAATAATTTGCCTAAAGACTTGCCCATATCCTTCTCCTCCTGTTTTGCCAAAACTTTTGCTAGAATCTGCTCATCACCTTGTCGAACAGGTCCAATTTAATTATCAAGCCTGACTGGCCGCTCAACAAGCCTGTTTTTTTGACATCCCTTTATGATACTTGACGCTTTTTTAGCTTTTTGCCGAAATTCAGCCGGGGTCTGACCTAGCTGCTTGCGGAAGGCCTGGTTAAAATAAGATGCTGAGGCAAAACCTGTTGCTGCAGCTATATCAATGATTTTCATGTTGCTGGTCAAAAGCAGCTCACAGGCCCGCTCAAGGCGCACCTGGTTAAGATAAGAAACCAGGGTCATGCCCATCTGTTGGCGGAAAAGCCGTGACAAATAGGATGGATTTAGGTAGACCTGGCCAGCCAGCCAAGTTAGACTCAAGGCCTGATCATAAGATTTATCAATCATGGCCCGGACCTGGACCACAGCCTGGTTTTCATCTGCTGGCTGGCCTGGCTGGATCTGCCCGCTCCTGATCAGCTGTATGCCTGCCCCGTCAGCTAAGGATCCGGCCAGGGAATGAGCAAGCTGGCAGCTGGCTGCTGCCAGCCCTGCCAGTGGCACCAGCTCATCCAGGATGGCAATCGAGGCATAGACTGTCTGGTTCTCCAGCAAGATATCCTGAATCTTTTCAAAGCAGCCCCGGGCCAGCGCTCCAGCAGCGGCCCGGCCAGGTCCCTCTAGCTGGGGTTGGAGTAAAAAAAGCAGTTGCCAGTGCTCTTTTTCGGCCAGCAGCAAGGTGAAATGGCCGCCCAGATAGCGCCAGGCCAGGTTTTCTAGGCCATGCAGAAAATCAGCCTTGACAGTTATATCCGGTCTGCCCTGGCGGCCGATCTGGCAGGCTGCCAGCATAAAAGGCTGAGTAAGATTGAGAGCTGGACAAAGCTGCGCCAGTAAACTGGTCAGTTGTGAATTTTGGCCTTCCGCCAGCAAGGTGGCCACTGTTTCGCGCAGCAAGAAGGCTCTTTGAATATAAGACTGCCTTGCCGCAGCGGGCAGAGCGGCCGCTGGCTGGCCAGCCCTTATATTTTGAACTTCAGCCCAAACTGCAGCTACAATCTTCTCCTTGCCTTCTGTTTTTAGTAAAAATCCTGCAGCCCCCAGCTCATTAGCCTGGTAGATATAATCGAATTCAGCAAATCCGGTCAGGAAGATGGTGCGGCAGTCAGACCAGTTGGCCTGGACATGACGCAGCAATTCAAGACCATCCACGCCAGGCATGTTGATGTCACTGAGCAGGATATCAATTCTTTCTGCATCAAGAATATCAATCGCTTTGACAGCTGAATCAGCTGCCAGGACATCCAAGCCATCCTGTTCGATAAAGTAACTGACCAGAGCAGCCAGCACATCCGGTTCATCATCAACTATCAAGAGCCTGTACAGGAAGATCACCCGCCTTTTCTAGCTGTATTAATAAACAGACTGTTAAACCGCCGCCTTCAGTCAGGGCCAGCTCAAGGCCGCATTTTTCACCAAAGCGCAATTGCAGGCGCCGGTGAACATTGCTAAGGCCGGTGGTTTCCAGATTGGCAGCAGGAGCTGTTAAAGCAAGCCGCAGATCAGCCAGCTTTTCTTCTGTCATTTCAGAGCCGTTATCACTGATCCTGAGCAGCACCTGTTCGCCAGCCTGGCTGATAGTCAGCCGGATCAGGCCGTCAGCGACTTTATTTTTCAAGCCATGCTCAAAGGCATTTTCCAAAACAGGCTGCAGGATCAGGCGGGGCACCAGGCAGTCAGCCAGCCCGCTTGGCAAGTCGGCCAGTTGCAGCTTAATTCTGTTGCGAAAGCGCCGTGCCTGCAACTGAGCATAATTACAGGCATGATCATATTCTTCCTGTAAGCTGGCGTCTGTGTTCTGCTTGCGCGTGATATAGCGAAAGTAACGACCCATCAGGCCGGCATAAACAGACATGCTTTCAGCATCATTATTATCTGCCATATCCTGCAGGACAAAAAAGCTGTTATACAAAAAGTGCGGGCTGATCTGTGATTGCAATTGTTTCAGCTCAGCCTGCTGGGCATAGATTTTTTGCTTGTAAACTTGATCGACCAGCTGGCTAAGTTCCCTGACCATCCTGTTAAAGCTCAAAGAGAGCTTTTGAAATTCATCCTGATGCAGATGCTGCATGCCGACTGAAAAATCACCTTGCTCCAGCTGGGCAAAGGCAGCTAAAAATCTTTGCAAGGGCCGGTGGATGAGGCGGTAAAGCAGAATGAAAAATAAGGCAGCCAAGGCGAGCACCAACAAGGTGAAAAGCCAGAAAAAGGGCCGGAAGCGTAAGAGCGGCAAAAAGATCCGTTCCTGGTCTGTGTAGCCGACCAGGACCAGCTGCGAGGCTGGCTGACGGCTGATTGTGACCAGATATTCTTGCTCAGCATAAGCCACTCTGGCAAAATAGTCTCCTTCGAGCAGACCAGCCTGGTCCAGAAAATAGGCTGCAGCTCCAGATTCAGGCCCCGCTGCTGCCAAAAGATCACCTGACATGCTGCTGAACAAAGCCAGCTGACTCTTGTCAGAAGCCAGGTGCAGGGTCCGGGCCAGAGCGGCTTGGTTAAAACTCACCTCCAGCATATAGGTTGCTGCCAGGGCTTGACCGGGAAATTGCTGGGGGTGGGCCAGGTATAAAACTAGTTCGTCTGCATTTTGCCTGATCTGGCCGGCTGCTGCCTGGGCAGCCTGGTTCAGCTCCAGGCAGTGGTCATCATCCAGGTTCGTAATCCCACCCAAAACATGGATGCTGCGCCTGATCGCTGGCACATGCAGGCTGGCATTGGCCACAAAAGAGCTGCTTACCATGAAAAGGCGCAGTCTTTCCTGGACCTGGCGCATGGCAAAGATCCGTTCGGTCTGGCTCATGGAGCTGCCTGAAACAGCCAGCAGGCGCAGGTCTGAACTGTTGAGCAGATTGGCTATATTGTTGCCTAAATTAAAAATCTCCCGCTCCAGCAGATCGAGCACAGAGCGGTTGCGCAGGAGCAGGGACTGGCTGATTTCATCCTTGACCTGCTTAACCCCCCAGTTGTAGACAAAAAAGCCAGCCAAATATAAAGGCAAAATCACCAGTAAAAATGCCACTAGCAAAGTGATGAAGATTGATGGTTTTGTTTTGATCATGACAGGCCTTATCGGGTCGGGAGAGTCAGTATTGTGCGGACCGGCTGGTTAGGCCAATCAGGCCAAGGCAGAGCCCGGGCAGGACAAAACGCAGGTAAAGCAGATAGCTGCTGGCTGTCAGGTGTACTGCCAGTCCGGGAGAGCCAGGCATGATTAAAAGGGCCAGCACAGTCACATAAAGCGGATAGATCATGGCAGCCAGTGTGATAAAAACAGCCAGTAAGGCCAGCCAGCGGGCAGCCCGGGGGTTTTTACGGCCACTGGCTAAAATAATAAAAACAATAATCATGGGCAGGGTGAAGACCAAGGCAGCAAAGGTGGCTGCCAGGACACTGCCTGCTCCCATGGTCGGCAGACCCAGGACCTCAAAGAGAAGCCGGGAGGCCTGGGCTGTCAGCAGAGGACCAAAACTGGCCGGCAGCATGAAGGCAAAGGCGGTCCGCACACTGCCCTGGCTAAGAGCAAAGCACCAGGCTGCCAGCAGCAGCAGGAGCAGGCTGGCGGCTAGTCCACTGTAATAGGTAAAATCAGCCAGCTGGCTCTGGTAGCGGCCAATCGTGATCTGACCCAGCCGGTAAGCCCGGCCCAGGTAGCGGTTGTAAAAAAAGGTCAGTGTCCCATAAGCGATCATGCTGGCAGACAATAAGAACAAAGGCCAATGGTTCTGGACGAGGGATCTTTTTTGCAGCTGACGCATCAAATTACCTCCCAAACTTAATAGAGGTGAAGGAAAAACACACCCCAAGGACAAAATAAAACTGGCTCTGCTTTCATCATAACTGGAAAACTGCTAGAAGCAAATATTTTGTTGACTGCTAGCTTTAGATTTCTTGTGTTTTTTAGATACTCTAGCATCCAGCTGTGCTATAATTTTTGTGTACAATAAATAGATGGGCGGGTGATTTTTAATGATCAAGCAAAGATTATTGAGCACGGGTCAGTCTATGCCCAGCCTGGGTCTAGGCACTTTCGGCTCTGACCGTTATGATGGCCAGACCATTGCCCAGGCCGTGAAAACAGCTCTAGTCATGGGCTACCGCCTGATTGATTGCGCCTCGGTTTATGGCAATGAGGCCCAGATTGGCCCGGTCCTGGCCCAGGCCATGCAAAAAGGTCTGGCCCGGTCAGAGCTTTTCATCATTTCCAAGCTCTGGAATGACAGCCATGCTCCCCAGGATGTGCGGGCTTCCCTTTTTAAAACGCTTCAGGACCTGCAGCTTGATTACCTGGATCTGTACCTGATCCACTGGCCCCTGCGCAACTATCACCCCCAGGGTGCTGCACCTGATTTTCAAAATCCGCTGGCCCGCCCTTACAGCCACACTCAATATATGGAGACCTGGCAGGAGCTGGAAAAGCTCCAGCAAAAAGGCCTGGTGCGCCAGATCGGCACTTCGAACATGACACTGATAAAGCTGAAGCAATTGCTTAAAGACTGCCAGGTCAGGCCAGCTGCCAATGAGATGGAGCTGCATCCCAGCCTGCAGCAGCCAGAGCTTTTCTCCTTCTGTCTGGAACAGGGCATCCAGCCCCTGGCTTTTTCACCTTTAGGTTCGCCTTCCCGGCCGGAGCGTGATCGGACCGATGCTGACTTAAGTGACTTTACACTGCCTATTGTCAAAGAAATTGCCCTGGCCAGACAGTGGCATCCGGCTCAGGTCTGCCTGAAGTGGGCAGTCCAGCGCGGCCAGATTCCTCTCCCCTTCGCTGTCAAGCCGGAACAGCTCCAGGCCAATCTGTCAGTTCTGGACAGCTGCCCACTCAGCCAAGCGGAAATGGCCGCCCTGGCCCAAGCCGACCGTAACAACCGCCTGATCAAGGGGCAGGTCTTTCTCTGGCCCAAAGCCAAGGGCTGGTGGGAGATTTGGGACCAGACTGAAGCGGAAAGCCGCCTCAAGCAGCAGTAGAAAGATTCCCCAATTAGAGCCAGGCCTGGTTGCGTTTTTCGTTCCAGTCCAGCATCTCATCACTATTTTTTACTGTGCGTAGGACCTGGACCAGGTTCTCTGTCATTAACCTGACTGTGCAGCGCCCGATCCTTTCATTGCAGCCAAGCGGTGCGTGGCCAGCGTAGTTATTGGGGTGGTTGACACTCCAGAAGTTACCTTCCACAGCCAAATTGCTCAAAAAATCGGCTTGCCCGGTCGATAGGCCATCCACTGCCTGGATCCTGTCCAGCCGAACCAGCTCAGGCATGGATCCCAGCATACTCGCCGTTTCAGCAAAACAGGCATGACCACCTGTTTTTTTCTGGTCCACATAATCATGCAAAACAGCGATATCCTCGTCTGTTAACTCAGGCAGAGCTGACCTGCCTTCATCAGCTAAAAGCTGCAGCAAATCAGCAGGTCCGGCCAACTTGTTGTAAAAAGTCATTACAACATAATCTTTTTTATTGTGGAAGGTACTGTTAATGAAGTTCTTTAAAATCGCCATATTGCCACCATGGCTGTTGAAGAGGATTATTTTACGAAAGCCATTGCGGGCAATTTCCTGACAAAGTTCAGTCAGGAGCTGCTGGATCAGCTCAACCGAGAGACGGATTGCTCCGCGATGAGCTGTGTGAGCCAGGACATCGCCAAAGGGGAAGTCTGGGAAAATACAAACAGGTTCCATCTGGGCTGCCTTATGTAAAATATAAGCAGCCTTGAGGATATCCGTGCCAACCGGCAAATGCTGACCATGCATTTCCAAAGAACCCACTGGCATGACACAGACACCACCAGACTCTTGCAGAGCTGGTAAAAACTCTTCTTCGCGCATTTTTTACCAAATCATCTCAATCTTTCCTTTCTTGCCTTGTGAGCATTAACCATAGTGAAAGCTTCCTAGCTACTCTACCACACTAAGGTCTGCTAGATATGTTGAACAACGGCGACCAACGGCAAAAAAATGATGCCTTGACAGGTCCGGCACTGCTGGCTATAATACGAAATGCACTGTACTTGCGGGTGTAGTTCAGTGGCAGAACATCAGCTTCCCAAGCTGAC
>CAZZGG010000002.1:17447-65956 GCA_964654125.1 uncultured Oscillospiraceae bacterium | reverse complement strand
AGCGGTGGAACACCTAGCAGCTTAAAAAAAGGGCTCGGGTTCCTAACGAATAAAAGCCCGTCTTTTTTAATAGAAGCCTTCTTTGGCAATTCTCTTAATATAGTTGTACTGCTTTCTGATAAGTTTCTTAAATTCGGCATCAGAAAATTTATTAAACTGGGCAACCCCGTCTTCGTAAAGATCCTCGTAAATTAAATTACAATAGTCCTCGTCCTCTTTAGCCATTTTTTTATATCGTTCTTCTAATTCGTAAGGAAAATCAAGGCTGTAAGATAAGCCATCAATTTTCCCAGCAAGGAATTCCTTTGTCATATCCATCATGAAGTCAATATTAGGGTGTTTCAATTTGCAGATCCCCTTTCCCATCCTCTCTAAATTACGCTATTCTTAGCCCTAGATTCTTGCTGGATCGTTTCTGCCCTAGGGGGTATATATCCAACATTTTACCGTCTGATGTGAGGTCTAAGCTCGGTAGCTGACGGAATATATATTCTAAGTACTTATACGGATCCAGATTATTAGCCGCTGCTGTATTAATAATACTAAAAATTGCAGCTGGCGCAATGGCTCCATCAGATTTCGCATGAATCTTCTCCGGGAGCAAGCATGCATTCGACAGTTTTTGTACTAATAGTCGCAATTATTTTTTACAATCATATTTTTTCCTTATCGGGCTTTTTTGTGCTTTAACATTAACTGTAGATGCTTCAATATGAATCTCCGAATTCACTGCAGCAGCGACCTGAAGCCTGATTCTTGTCCAGAAGAGGCCAGCATGTTAAAATGCTTAAAGATTAAGAGCGCCCAAGGATTTACATTAAAACTGTGAATGCTTGACCTTTAGCCACTTGGAGGCTTTTTTCATGAAGCGACGTCACTGGCTGCGCCGTGATATATTCTTGCCACTGCTTTATCTGGCTGTATTTGGTGCAGCCCTTTATTGGCTGTCCGGAAAACTTGACCTAGCAGAACTTGCCAAAAACTCCCGCCTAATCTACTGGCTGGTGCGCAGCATCGTCTTAATCTACCTACTTTTAGGTGTAATCACGATTAGTCATGTATTGTCCACTTATGATCTGGAGCGTTATGACCCCGGTAATCTGGCCAGCCTCAAGCGCCTGATGCGGCGCAGCCGTTATAAACTGCGGGCCAGGCATATCCCGACAGAAGCCCTGTTGGTGGACTATGAAGCTTATCTGCTGGGCCAGGGTTATCAGTTGGAAACCGACAGCCATATCATCGGCCGGGTTTATGCCAGACCGCGCCGCCTGGCTTTCTTGTTAAGGGCCAAGTATGAGCGAATCATCTTGCTCCAGCACGAGCCGCTCAATGTTTTTATGATTGACCAGCTCTTGCAAGATAGCATCCGCTATATCCGCCAGCAAGATAGTATGATTTCCCAGCGCAATCTACTGATCATTGTCTCCCGTATGCAGGAAGCGGAAGAAATAGCCTCCTGTGGTGCGGGGGTGGTTAACTTTCTGGGCAAATTTAAAGGCGGCAGCCTGGGTCTTATTCTACTGGCCACCCAGCACCAGCGCCTTTTCTACCCGGTGGACAGAACCCTGCTTCCGATCAGTCATCGCTACTTCCAGAACCGCCAGCGCCGCCGCTTAAAAAGGATGATCTTCCTGCTCCAGACCAGCGGGGCCAAAAGCCCAAGGCAGCAAAGGCGTTAGCTAGTTGCTCTGTCACATTGTCACTGTAATCAGCTGATCATTTGCTAAAATTGAACGGTCAGCTGAGCTGAAATATTGAAACATGAGGTGTCGGGATGAAAGTAATCGTGATTGGCGGAGTGGCCGGCGGCGCATCAGCTGCTGCGCGCCTGCGCAGACTTGACGAAGCGGCCGAGATAATCCTGCTCGAAAAAGGCGAATATATCTCCTATGCTAACTGTGGTCTGCCTTATTACATCGGTAATGTCATCAAAAACAAGGCAGATCTGCTAGTGCAGACCCCAGAGAGCATGCGGGCCCGCTTTAATCTTGATGTGCGCATATTCAATGAAGCCCTCTCGATTGACCGGCAAAAAAAGACTGTCCGGATCAAGGATCACAAGACAGGCCGGCTTTATGATGAAAGCTACGATAAACTAGTCCTGTCCCCTGGGGCTGAACCCAAAAAACCACCGATTGAAGGTTTGGACCTGCCAGGCATCTTCACCCTGCGCACAGTGCCGGACACCTTCCGCATCGATGAATACATCAAGGAAAAAGAGGTCCAGCGGGCCGTTGTCATTGGTGGTGGTTTCATCGGGGTGGAAATGGCCGAAAACCTGGCTGAACGCGGTATTGAGGTTGCTCTGGTAGAATTCACCGACCAGGTCATGGCGGCACTGGATGCTGATATGGCGGCCTTCCTGCATCAGCATATGCGGCTTAAAGGCCTGAACCTGCTGCTCAAGACCGGTGCAGCCGGCTTTTACAAAAATGGGGATGACTCACTCCAGGTCCGCCTGACCACAGGCCAGATCATGAACACGGACCTGGTCATCTTTTCGATCGGGATCAGCCCGGACAGCCGTCTGGCCAAAGCAGCCGGCCTGGAGCTGGGCATTGGTGACAGCATCAAGGTTGATGACCAGATGCGCACCTCAGATCCGGATATATTTGCTGTCGGTGATGCAGTTGAAGTCCGCCAGATTATCACAGGTGAGCCGACCCTCTTGCCCCTGGCCGGGCCTGCCAATAAGCAGGGCCGCCTGGCAGCTGACAACATAGCCGGCCAGCCCGCTAGCTATGCCGGTGTCCAGGGCACAGCTGTGCTCAAGGTATTTGATATGACAGCAGCCAGTGTGGGGCTGAGCGAGAAACAATTAAAACGCGATAAGCTAGACTATGCCAAAACCTACATCCATCCCCTGGACCATGCCGGCTACTATCCCGGTGCGATCCAGATGTCACTCAAGATGATGTTTGATCCCCAAAATGGCAAAATTCTAGGCGCCCAGGCCGTGGGTGTCAACGGTGTCGAAAAAAGGATTGATGTGCTGGCCACAGCCCAGCGGCTGGGTGCCACTGTGGCTGACCTAGAAGACCTGGAACTGGCCTATGCACCACCCTATTCGTCTGCCAAAGATCCCGTCAATATGCTGGGCTACACAGCCAACAATATAATTAAGGGTGAGACTAAGGTCTTCCATTACCATGATGTGGCCAATCTGGACCTGAACCGGAGTCTGCTGCTGGATGTGCGCACGCCGGAGGAATTTTATCTGGGCAGCATCACAGAAGCTATTAACATCCCTCTGGATGAACTGCGCCTGCGCCTGGACGAACTGCCCCAGGACAAGGCCATCTATATCATCTGCCAGGTGGGCCTGCGCGGTTATATAGCCAGCCGCATCCTCAGCCAAAGCGGCTTTAAGGATGTCTATAACTTAAGTGGTGGTTATAAGCTGTACAACACAGTCATGATGGACGAACTGGCTGAAATTCCCTTTGACTGCTTCGGCCTGCCCGTCAGTGCCGACGAAGGTGAACGGCTGGTCTACTGCCCGATCCCGGATGCAGCTGCCCGGACCAGGCCGGTCCCGGCCCGCACCCATGAACTGGATGCAACCGGTAAACAATGCCCCGGCCCCATCCTGGCCCTTTCTGAAGGCATCCGACAGGCCACTGATGGAGACAGGATCATCGTGTCAGCCACAGATCCAGGCTTCATCTCCGATGCCAAGGTCTGGTGCGAAAGAACCGGCCATACCTTGGAAGAGATCACTGAAAAAGACAATGTCTATAAGGTTAAGATCATCAAGGGTGCGGCTGCCTTAAAAGAACTGCCGGCAAGTGGCAACGACAAATCAATCATCTTATTCAGCGGGGACCTGGACAAGGCGATCGCCGCCTTGATCATAGCCAATGGCGCTGCTTCCATGGAGCGCCGGGTCACCATCTTTTTCACCTTCTGGGGCTTAAATGTCTTAAGGCGCAGCCATAAGGTCAAGGTTAAAAAAGGTGCTTTGGAAAAGATGTTCGGCCAGATGATGCCGCGCGGCTCCAAAAAACTGGGCCTTTCCCGTATGAACATGGCCGGCCTGGGGGGCAAGATGATCCGCCATGTCATGCAAAGCAAAAATGTCTCATCCTTAGAAGAACTGCTTGCAACAGCCCAGGCCAACGGTATCCGCCTGGTGGCCTGCCAGATGTCCATGGATGTCATGGGCATCAAGGAGGAGGAACTGATCGATGGAGTGGAGATCGGCGGCGTAGCCACCTTCCTTGGCTCAGCCGAGACCTCTGACACCAATTTGTTCATCTAAAAGATGAGGGCGGGTGGATATGGCCGCAAAAAGACAAGAGATAATCGATATTAGTGTAGCTCTGGACCAGGACACAGTCACCTATCCCGGTGACCCGCCCTTTAGCTGGCAGCAGCTGGCCAGCCTGGCCCAGGGTGACAGCGCCAATCTTTCCGGCCTGGCCCTGGGCAGCCATAGCGGCACCCATGTTGATGTACCAGCTCACTTTTGCAAAGACGGCCTGACCCTGGACCAGATCCCGCTTGAGCACTGGCTGGGACCAGCCCTAGTGCTTGATGCCACAGGAGCAGACGAATGTGTCAGGGCCAAGGACCTGGCCGGTGCACCCTTAAAGGACTACCAGCGCATACTGATCAAAACAAAAAACTGCCTGGCCCAGGCCAGGCAGTTCCAATACGACTTTATTTATCTGGCCCAGGATGCCTGCGAGCTTTTAGTGGCAGCCGGGGTCAAGACAGTTGGCTGGGACTACCTTTCCATCGATCCGCCCGGCAGCAGCTTTCCAGCCCATCTGACCCTGCTGGGCCAGGGTGTCTGCATCATTGAAAATATTAATTTAGGTGATGTCCAGCCCGGACCCTATTATCTGGCCTGCCTGCCGCTCAAGATCCAGCGGACAGAAGCAGCTCCGGCCCGGGCGCTTCTTTTTAGAGGAAATCCTTGTAGGCAGGGTTAAGGATATTGGTCTGGCCCCGGCCTGTCTTATAAGCAATGATATTATCCAGGCAGCAGGTCATGATACTCTGGTAGGCCTCTTTACTATTGGAAGCACAGTGCGGGGTCAGGACTAGATTACCCAGCTTTAAAAGCGGGCTGTCTTGAGCCAGCGGTTCCTGGGCAAAGGTATCCAGGCCTGCCCCGGCCAGCTGACCTGAGCTGAGAGCATCTAGCAAGGCCTCTTCATCAACCAGGCCGCCTCGGGCGGTGTTGATGAGCCAGGCCCCTTTTTTCAGAGCTGCTAAAAATTGCCGATCAATCAGGCCTTGCGTAGCCTCATTTAAAGGCAGATGCAGGCTGATTACATCAGATTTGGCCTGGAGTTCTGCGAGACTGACTTTTTCGACATAGGGTGGTAAAGCCAGATTGGGATCAATGTCATAGGCTAGGAGCCGTACCGGCCAGCACTCTAGAAAACGCGCCAACTGGCGGCCGATCTGGCCAAAGCCCAAAAGACCGATTGTCTTGCCCAGCAGGCTGCCGCCCTGGCTCTGCCAGCTGCCCGACCTTAAAGCAGCATCTGTTTGTGGAATGCGGCGGACCAGAGCCAGTAAAAGAGCCAGGCTGTGTTCTGCCACAGCCGGGGCATTGCTGCCCGGTGCATTAGCAACAGCAATGCCCAGTTTTGTTGCAGCCGGAAGATCAAAGTTATCGACCCCGACACCAAACTTGAGAGCCATTTTCAGCTGGCCTCTCAGAGCAGTCAGGACATTTTCATTCCAGCGGCCCGGCCCGCTGATCACATAGCTGTAGCCAGCCACCTGGCTGATAAAACCTGCATCACTGGCCAGGTCGAGTTGCTCTAGATGCTCAATTTTAATGCCCAGTTTTTCTATCTGCTCATAACGGTCGGGAACAACAATCGCCGGGCAGAGTAGCTTTTCCATTACTCTGCCTCTTTTTGTAACTGGCTAATCCTGGCCAGGGCGGCTTTTAAGCCGGCCTGTAAAAGGCTCATATCACTGGCGGTCCAAAGGATGTTCATGCCAGCTCCAGCCCAGGATTCGGCCTTGGCCAGATCATCACAGAAAATACCGCAGGACTTTTTGTAGCTGGCACAGATGGCCTGAGTCCTGGCGATCTGCTCCTGGACAGCAGGACTTTCGATATCTAGCGGGGTGCCGACCTGGACTGACATATCGTAGGGCCCGATGATGATACCGGCGATCTCGTCCTGGTAGAGGTCCAGGATAGCAGGCAGGTTTTGCACACCTAGGGGAGACTCAATCTGCAAGAGGAGCAGCCTGTTTTTTTGGAACTGGGCAAATGTTTCACCCGGCCTGAACTGCTGGCTACCACCGCAGCCTTTGCGGCCCAGCGGGGCAAAACGGATGCCGGCCAGGGCTGTCTCGACCTGGTCGCCCGTTTCTGTACGCGGTAAAAGGATGCCATCGGCACCCAGGTCAATGGCCTTGGCAATCAGGTGATAGATGGCATCCTGGACCCGGACTAGACTAGGGATACCCAATTGGCGGCAACTGGCCAGTTTAGCAGCAATCTGTTCGATATTATGCGGTCCGTGCTCCAGGTCATGAAGGATGAAGTCAACTCCGTCAGCCTGGTAAAGGGGTAAGACAGCCGCATCTTCCAGCGTAGCCATAAAACCATAGCTAAGCTGGCGCAGCGCCAGCTTAGCTGCTAATTGAGCATACTTGGGCATGGATTAATCTCCTTTAAAACAGTCAGCCACTAAGCTGGCAGCCCGGCCTAGAATGATATCTTCAATTTCTTCGTAATAAGGCCCGGTCAGGCCCAGCAGCTTAAAAGAGTCAGCCTCATAGCCGCCCTGGCAGATCACCTGGCGGTCAGGTATATAGCCGCGGCAGCTGTTGCTATAGCCTAGTACCAAGAGGTCCTGATCGAATAGGCGCTTGATATTTTTGCCATAGCTGTTGATCACTTCATTTTCTAAAGCGACCAAACCGGCTGTCCGGTCCAGGCGCAGGACAGAAATCTCATAGGGTAGATAGTCTTTGCGGACCAGACCAGCCTTTTTTTCATATTCCAGCGACCTTCTCATGTAATCTGGTGTGGCGGGATCCTCCAGCAGTTGCTGCCATTTTTGGCCAGGCCAGCTGGAGGCAAAAAGGCGCAGATCTGCCCTGGTAAAGGCCAGGTCCAGCTCCAGGCGGCGCCAACCGTCCTGGGTCAGCCAGGCCTTGATTTTTGCAGCCAGGCCGGCAGCTGCCTCTGCCAGCTCAGCAAATGTGCACTGCTTGAAGCCAGCCGGTGTTGCTGTGGCACGCGGTTTGATATCAGCCCCGCAGCCTTGCAGGAAAAAACTGGTCAGGCCGGGCTGATAGTTTTCCAAAAGCTGGCGCACAGCCCCGGGATAGTCAGCTGAGATCAGGTAATTATCCGAGCCTAGGGTGGTTGGATGGCAGGCATACTGGAAGATCAGGCCGGTTAGACGGCCGGATTGATCTTCCAACCTGAGCAAGAACAGATCAGGATCCCGGGCGGCCGGATTATCATAGGGTAGCCAGGCGATCGTGCCATCTGGCTTAGGGTAGCGCCGGCTGATGCCAAAATCTGACTGGCAGCGCAGTAGATAAAGACTGCCGGCAGCCAGCTCTGCTATAGCTTGACCGGCCAGGGCCAGGACTGTTTCATGAATAGACCTGCTATAGGCCAGGGCAGCCTGGCTGTCCTGGTCCGATTCGCGGTGGTGCCAAAAATGACCGCCAGAATCTTTTTTCTGGGCAGCCTGGCCAAAGATCCGCACAGCAGCATGGGTGTGGCTGTAATTAAGCAGGACCTGGTCCAGGCCGTACTGGTCTTTTAAGGCTGCCCGCAGCTCCGTTATGAAGCTGCGGTCGCCACCAATGATATCCAGGCTGATCAGGAGGACCCTGCTGCCTTTTTTATCTTCCAGCAGCAGCAAGCTGGCATAGAGTTCATCATGGATGCCTGCACTTTTCTTAGTCCGGGCAGCAAAACCACATTGCCAGACCGCTGTGGTCGGGGTGATTTTTTGGCGAACCAGGGCATAACGCATGGCTTTTCTCCTTTACAGGCTGGCCGCTAGTTCCAGCAGCCTGTCGACCATGATGTAGCCGGCCTCGGCTATCATCAGGTCGCCGGTCAGGCGGGCCTCATAGATGCCCGGCTGATAGAGCTCTCTGATCGGGACATAGCCGCCCGGGCCATTGGCCAGGGCAATGCAGATGGTCTGGCTGGAAGGGGATTTTTGCTTGAGCATGAGCTGGAACTCAACATACATCTCCCTGGGTGTGGCAAAGATAAAAAGTTCACCGATCCGGATCACCTGCAGGCAAAGCTCAATCTGGCGCGAGCCGAGTGCCTTGATCCTTTGCGCTTCTTTGGCGTAGTGCAGATCAACCACAGTCTGCTGGTCTTTCGTGGCCAGGATTTGCTCAGCCCAATCCAGCAGTGCGTCATCTGGTTCAGCAGCGGGAATGCTGATCTTGGTGGCTGCCATAGCCAGGCTGCCTGTGTCTTTAGTTGTAATTGTCTCCAGGGTCCTGGCTGCTTCAGCCGCCAGACGCCGGCCCATGGAGCGGTAGTAGGCTGGTACGGCATGGCTGGCTTCTTCAAAATCAACATGGTTGAGATTGCCGCAAAATCCATTGAAAAAAACTGGCACGAAGGACTCACCGTAGATCTTGCGCAGGGTTTCCCGCATACTGCCGGGATAGTCGCTGGAGTATTCAGTGCCGCCGACGCAGTCGGTGTGGCAGGAGTAATTGACCAGGGCGCCATAATGACGGCCGCAAGGCTCGTCGATCAGCAAGACTGCGACCTCTGGGTCAATCTGGCCAAAGGCCTTTTTTTCGGCTGCCACAGGCGGGTTGGTCCTGAGGCTGCCATCGGCCATGATAAAGTCACGGTAATGGGCCAGACTGTCATCAAAGCCGCTGCCAAAGCCGATTTTAACCGGGCGTTTTTCCTGCTGGGCCAGGACAGCTAGATCAAGGATACGATTTTCCAAAAACTTCAGGTAGTCGGGGTCTGTCCGGCAAAAGTCATCCCAGTCCAGGACTGGTCCGCCAGTATGGATATGGGTGGCACAGACCATAACCCCGGCCACATCCATCTCTAGGGCCCAGGCGATAGCCGGCCGGACACTGGCACTGACCTCTTGGGGTATCTGCTCACTGTCAACAGAGATGAGGACAGACTTGCGGCCTGCCTCGTCTTCAAAATAGGCAGCAAAAGCATAAAGGTACTCTTTAATGCCACTGGCCTGGCGCCTGCTGAAGTAGCCGGGCATGTCCAGGCCCAGGGCGGGTGTGATGTCCAGCTCATAAAGACCGCATTGTAACATGTTAAGCCTCCTGTTAATTTAATAATCCTTGCTTCTTTGATAGAGCATTTGCAGATTTGCCACGCTTGTCTGGATAGCCCGGACCGGATCTTCCAGGCCGCAGTACTCTAGAGAGTAAGTGCCCTGGTAGCCAGCCTGGCCGAGCATATAAAAGACTTTTTCAAAAGGGACCACACCATGGCCCATGATGCAATCACGCAGATAGTCGCCATCTCTGGTCAGATGCCAGGACTGGTCCGGCCTGGCCTGGCCGCCGGGCCGGAGCAGGTAGTCCTTGACATGGACATGGTCGATCCAGGGCGCGAAGCAGCCGATAAAGTCCTCAATCCTCTCGCCCACAAAATAGATATTACCCAAGTCGGCCACGATGGAAACCGGCCGGTCGACAGCTTCCAGGAAGCGTTCAAAACGGTCCAGGCCGTTAAAGACAAAACCCTGGTCTTCATAAGCGCACTTGACGCCGAGCTGCTCGGCATAATCGTAGACCTCCCGCACTGAACTGACAGCTCTTTTTAATAGCTCTTTAAAGGGCAGGCGGGGGAAATTGTAATTTAAGCCGGGCAGGATGGTGTGGTGCAGATATGGTGAGCCCAGCGTTGCAGCCACTGCGGCATATTTTTTCAGCCTGGCAAGGGCAGCGCTGTTATCTTCTGCTGCCACATGGGCCTCCATGGAAAAGCAGCAGATCGCAATTCCCTCTTGGCCGGCATAGTCAGCTAAACGGCGGGCCGCCTCCAGGTCCGGGCTGGCCAACTCCAGGCCATTATAGGGTTCAATCGCCCCAATGCCAGTTGCTTTGGCAAAATCAACCGCCTCTATAAAACTCTTTATGCCAGGTGGCATAGTGAAAAGTCCCAGTTTCATGATTCATCTCCTAATACAGCCTTGAGGCGGGGCAGGATCTCCTCCTGAACAGCCCGCCGGGTCATTTTTATTTTCCAGTCCAGCTGTTCTGGGGAACAGCCATAATCAAACTCCGCTTCAAAGCCGAGGCGGGAATCATTTTCTACTAATTGGTAGGTCTGCTGCGCATTGGCGATCTCCGCTTCAGCCAGGTCGATCATCTCCAGTAAGATAGCAGCCGGCTCAGGACTGGGCTGGAGGGGTTTTTGGGCGCTTTGGGCATCGGGCATATTCTTGCGGCCGCCCACCCAGATCGGTTCAGTGTCGACATAGATGCCCAACTGGCCCTTCAGCAAATGCCAGCGTTTGACATGGACAGTTGTCCTGGCAGTGCATTCAATAAAACGGGCGATGCCTAAAAGGCGCCGGGCTGCCGGTCTTTTCCCTACCGGGATAATGTTGATGCATTCTGCTAGGATCAGGCTGCCGGCCGCAAAAAGCCGGGCCATCTTTTCATATTCAGCCGTCTCATAGACCAGCTTGTCTGCCAGGTCAAGATTGTAACGGTAGACCGGGTTGCAGATACCGTTGGGATGGCGTTTGCTGCTGCTGTGGCGGGGGATCGGTTCATGGCGTTCAAAAAAGAGCGGATAGGCCGGGCCGATCCGGCAGGGCCCATACTGGTCTTCATTAGTTGGAATGCAGTGGGTCATGGCCTGGCTGTAGAGGGAAAAGGCTGCCAGGACCTGGTCGGCTGTCTCCTGGCTGAAGTCGCGCACGGCGATTTGGCGCAGGAGCTGGTCAAAGTCCACTGCCGGCTGGCGGAAGACAGCCAGGGCCAGCTCAGGCAGAAAGCTGGGGAAAAACCCGTAGGACAAGGTCTCCATGATCCCGGAAAGGCCGTGCTCAAAATGGGACTGGCGCACAGCCTGCCAGCGTTTTTGCCACTGGTAGGGTGCTGGCAGCAGTTGGGCGCAGCCGATATCCCAAGTGTTGCCAGCCGTGTTGGTCATGGAAAAGAGCTTCAGGCCCCTGGCTCGGGCCAGCTCGGCTTCGGAGCTGTAATAACGGCCCGGACCGGGGAAATACAAGGTGTAGTCAGTGCAGACTTCTATGATGTTTTCTGTGATCTGGAACTTTTCGAACATCTCAAATGTGGCCATGAGCACACACTCAGGCGGCAGATTCTTGATCAGTTCCAAGCGCAGCTTCTCGTCCTCAAAGCCCCAGTTATAAGTCCAGAGCACAACATCCGCATCAGGCCTGGCCTGGTGGATGACCTGGCACATCATCTGCATGAACTGGGGGAAATCATTGCAGGGGAACCAGCCCGGGGAAGGCTTTTCATCCTGGAGGGACTCACGCCAGGGCCGGCCGGTCGTGCGCGGGTCGCGCGAAGGGAATTCACAAGATTCACCAATGAAAAAGATTCCCTTCAGGTCCGGCAGCAGGCGGAAAAGCTCGCCCTGGCGGCCTTGATAGTAAGCCAGGGCACCTGCTTCTGCCGGATGCATTTCATTTTTAAAAGGATTGACAGTATAGGTGTCTATACCCCAGGCAGCGGCCCGGCTGATCAGGTCCTGGACGGCTGCCTGGCGCTCTTTGTTTTCCAGGACAGCACCAGTGCCGATACAGATGGCATCAAAGCCATAATGGGCGATCAGGGCCAGGTAGTTATCAGGGTAGTAACCGTCATTCATGGTGGTGAAGACTATCCTGGGTGAAAAAAGGATGCTTTCTTGGATGTTGTCTTCAGCCAGGACCGGGCCCTGGTTGAGGTTCATCAGCTCTTCCAAACGAAAGCAGGCTTTGGCGGCTGCTTTTTGGCAGGATGCTGTGATCTGGATGGCCAGGCCGGTCCTGATCCGGTAGGTGTAGGCGGCTTCACCCTGGTTTTTCTCGCCGGAGGACTGGATATAAATATGCCTGGCTGCCGGCTTGCCGGCAAGCAGGGCTGCTTTTTCCGCCGGATTGATCCGGCGGGGCTGGGCCAGGGCCAGGCCAAAGGATTCTTTAAAGTAAGCGACCAGGTCCTTGGCTGCATTAACCAGGAACTGGCCGCTATCAGCGGGCAGGACCAGCTGCCAGCTGGAGTCTATCCATGTACCGTCAATCTGGCTGGCGGCCTCCTGATCCAGGCGATCTGTCTGATGAATCTGCTGCAGGCGGTTTCTGAAATCAAAGGCTTTTTCCATGATGCACCTCTCCATGACCTGATCATATTCACTTAGCAAAGCAGGACTCTAACTGCTTTTTTTAGTTTAGCACAGTTGGTCAGGAGCTAAAAGGTGAGAGTACTTATTCCGCCCGGGGATCAGCCAAAATCCCGGCAAAAAGAGGCAGGCCCAGGCTGAGGTCCATGATGCCATAGACAAAGGGGCGGTCGAAAATAAACTCATCTTCGACCAGGGTGGCACTTTCATCAATGGCAACTGATGTGGCAGCGGCAGCTTCTGTGCCTTTTTCATCGACACTGATAAAGGTCTTGTGCTTGACTTCGCTGATATAAAGGCCCTTGGAGCCATCTGCGACGAGACGGGAAAAATCAGCCCTGTCGCCGGCAAAGGCAATCTCCATGCCCATGGCTTCCAGTTCATTAACCAGGCTATCTTCGTAACTGGCCTTGTAACGGGGCAGGGCCAGCATGATTTGGCTAGGCTCGGCCTGGGCCATCCAGCTGGTCAATTTGGCAAAAAATTCGTTTTCGCCCTGTTTTTCCAGCCAGCTGACCGCATCAAGCTCCTGGTCGGGCAGGATGGCAAAATAAGCAAAGCGGCCGCCGTCATAGGGCAGCAGGATAGCCCGGCCCGCGTCAACGCTAAAAGAGGTCAGGCTGCCGGACTGGTGCATGAAGTCCACTTCAACAGTCGTATCCGGGCCATGAAAAGCTCTTTTTCTTGTCTCGTGTTTGGCAAAGGGCAGCTGCCAGTCAGCCTTAAAATAAAGGGTGTTGATCAAGAACATGACTGTGGAGGGATTGATCTGGGTGATCATTTTTTTGATCAGGCCCTTGGTGTTGTCCAGGACCCAGTTGTTGATCTCCTCCGGTGCAGTTGGCAAGGAGAAATCCAGCTCCCTGGTGCCTGCTGCATAATAAGCCGCATTATCCTGCAAGAATTTTTCCGCAGCGCTAAAACCGCTGCGCAGCCAGATGGAGTTGGCAATTTGCAGTTCGAGCTTTTCAGTCTGGATCTGCTCCAGCTGGTCCAGCCAGCTGCGGCTTGCCTGGTTGAGCTCGTCCAGAGTGCTGTCCTGACCAGCCAGGACAGCTAGCATGGCTGCTTCTGTGCTGCTGGCGGCCCCGTTGGCAGTCATGGCCAGGGCCAGGAAGACAGAGGCCGGTGAAATAAGGATATTATCAGCATTGGTCAGGGAGCTAAAAAGCAGCTGGTCCGAAAAACGGCTGATCCCTCGGGCTGCCTTGGTCCCAGCCAGCAGGTCAGTAGACGGCTTGACGGGCCCTGTGCTGGTGTCTGTTGGCAAAACAGTTGGCGCAGGTGTGACAGCACAGGCCGTTAGTAGAAGGCTAAAGGCCAGGATAAGGGATAGGAGCAGAAGTCTGGTTCTAGACATGTGATAACCTCCCTAATGAGATCTTTATTTCTTAGACGCCAGGCTGACAAGAAAGTTCCTTGTCAGGCCCTGCACAGAGCCATTAATTGCTATAATCAGATCATATCTGTTCTAGAACAAGGAGGATCGTTTATGGCCAGCCAATTAGAGCTTTTCCGAGCGACTGTGGCGCACGAACCCCATGATGAATTCTTATACCAGCTCAGCTTCACCCCAGATCTGGCCCAGCGGACAAGAAAGCGGCTGGGTCTAGGGGATCAGGTCGATCTGGCGGCATATTTTGGCGCTTATCAGCCCAAGGAAGTCAATCTAAAAGCGCCTCCTGACCTGGAAAAACCCTGCTTTGCCCGCTACTACGCTGAGCTGGACATTCCCGCAGGGGCATTTATCAATCAGCTAGGTGTACTGGAAACGCCGGGCAGCATGTATCATTTCACATCCTATACCAGTCCTTTAAGGCAGGCAAGCAGTCTCAACGAAATCATGGATTTCCCTTACCCCAGTGTTGCCGGATTTACTGACCAGCATATGAAGGCTGCAGTGGCCCGGGCCCATAGTAAACAGCTGGTCACCTGTTGCAGTCTGTGCCATATGTATGAGGATGCCTGGCAGATCAGGGGCTATGAGGAGTTTTTGATCGATATGCTAGATAATCCTGAGATCTGTCATTTTATCCTGGACAAGATCATGGCCAGAAACCTGGCCCGGGCGCTTGCTGCGGCCCGGGCCGGTGTTGATGTCCTGATCACAGGCGATGATGTGGCCAGCCAAAGGGATATGATGTTTTCTTTGCCCCTCTGGCGCAGTTTCATTAAAGACAGGTGGGCCAGGGTCTACCAGGCCGCCAGGCAGATCAAGCCGGACATCCAGATCTGGTACCACAGTGACGGCAATATCGCTGCCATCATTCCCGAGCTGATTGAGATAGGGGTGACCATCCTTAATCCTGTCCAGCCTGAATGCCTGGATCCGCTCATGGTTAAAAAGCTTTATGGCCAGGACCTGGTCCTGCATGGCACCATCGGGACCCAGACCACTATGCCCTTTGCCACAGCAGGGGAGATCAGGCAGCTGGTCAAGGCAAGGATCAAGACCCTGGGCTCTGACGGTGCCCTGATCCTGGGTCCGACCCATGTCCTAGAACCTGATGTGCCGGTCGATAATGTGCTGGCCCTGGTCCAGGCCTGCCGCCAGGAGGATAGTTACTAAAACAAACAGCGGCTGTTTCTAAAAGCAGCCGCTGTCTTGCTTAGCCGATCAGGTCTTTGTTTGTGATCTAATTGACATCAGGCTGGAGGGGTCCGGCCAGATCCTTAAGGAAGAAGAGCTTGCCGGCCAGGGTCGGCATGAAGGTTGAAGGTATCCAGGTGTCCGGGCCATAACGCAGGGTCATCCAGAGTGACAGGCCCTGCCACATCATGCCCCGGCCGAAGATGCCGTCAGCACCGCCGATGATCTTGTCGGACTGCAGGAAAAGGCCCGGTCCGACAGTGTTGGCCCGGCAGGGCACCAGAGTGGTGCGGCTCTTAAAAGAAGTCAGGGCATTTTGCTCAATGGTCAGAGGATGGAGCTGGGCCCCGATCCGGTGGGTCTGTTTTTTCCATTCATCAACAGAGTCAAACTCTGCCGCAAAATGCGGCTCCCAGAAAGCGATGTGGCAGACCCGGCCAATCCCGAAGATGGTGACCAGCTGGGCACCTTGCTCTTTTAAGGCAGCAATTTTTTCCGCATAAAGGGGCAAGGCTTCCTTGGTGGCAAAGTGGCGCTGGTCTGCCGGGACTGTCAAATCACCCAGGGGTCCATAAAAGACCTTCTCCATGGCATTTTGGAAAGAACCGCTGTTTTCCGGTTCCAGGGTGTTGCCATCGCCGTCTGACCACTCGTCCATATTAAAACCATGCACATGGTCACAGTTGACCTGCCACTGCTTCAGGAAAAAGACAGCCCAGCGGTAAATGCCCATGGGGCCAACCGGCAAAATCATGGCCAGGGGTTTACCATCTGTGCGGGCCTGTTGGATGGTCAGGGCGATTTCATGACCCATCATGACATTAAAATCTTCCACGCTGTCACAGGCGATGGGAGTGAAGTCCTTGTTCCACCAGGACTGGCGCTCTGTGATTGACTCGGGCGGATTGCTGGCACATTGGTCGATCTTGGCCAGGTCCCAGCCGGCCGGCAAAAATGTTTCCAGTAAGGATCCTTTAACTGTGCTGATATAGTTCATGTTTTACTCCTTTCATGGTAAAAAACGTTTGACAGGCAGACGGGGCCAGGTCTGGGCCAGCTGGAAGCCTTCCGCATAAGCTGTCCCGCACTGCAGGCCGCGGAATTTGGAGCAGGTCCTGACAAAATCCAAAAAGTCGATCTTGTCATGGTCACGCATCCAGGCGATCTGGGTCTGGTGGCAGTCAAGGGCTGCAATCTTGTCCTCAATCACATCCGAAATATCAACATATTCCGTGGGCAGGAAATTGACACCAGCCAGGGTGTCCATATAAAAGAGCGGTGTGATGGCGGCCACTCCGGCATCCCTGTTGTTATGGTCCCAGAGGCTGGCCGAAAAACTGGCGTCAAAAACTAACTTTTGCACTTCCAGATGGTCGCGCATATAGTCATGGGGGCTGTGCGTGATGATAAAGTCAGGTTTTTCCTGACGGATCAGCTCTGTCATGGCCGTGATCAGGCCGCGGTCATTGCTGTCGAGCTCCAGGTCCGGTACATCCATAGTCACAACCTTGCTGGCCCCGATGCTCTCGCCAGATGCCCTGGCCTCTTCGCGGCGCATTTCGCGCAAGGTGACAGGGTCAATAACGACGTGGCCGCGGCAGCCGTTGGCCACATGGCAGATAGTGACCGTGTCGCCCCGCTGGATGCAGCGTTTTAATGTGCCAAAACAGGCGATCTCCAGATCGTCAGGATGGCAGCCAATAGCCAATACATGCATAAACAGACCTCCTAGTGCATCTTATGTTTTTTAGTCTTCGGCCAGCAGCTCTAGCAGCAGTTGGCGGGCCGCTTTAATATCTCTGATCTGCTCGTCGCCAGAGATCTCCCGTTCGATAGTTAAGGGGCCATTGTAGCCGAGTTCTTTGAGCTTTTTAATAATCAGGGGCAGATTAACCCTGCCCTGGCCCAGAGCTTTTTCCCGCCCCAGGTGTTTGCCGTCAGTCGGGTACTCGCCATCCTTGCAATGGACATTACGTACATAAGTGCCGAAGACATCAAGCGCATCAACCGGATTGGCCTTGCCGTAGAGCAGCAGGTTGGCCATGTCGAAATTGATGCCCAGATTGTCTGTGCCGATATCTTCAATGGCGCGCAAGATGGTGACCGGGGTTTCCTGGCCGGTTTCAAAAAGAAAATACTGGCCGCGGCTTTGCATGACCCCAGCCAGATGGCGCAGGGCTGTGATAGTGCCATTGTAATCCGGGTCAGCCGGGTCTTCCGGGATAAAGCCGACATGGGTGATGATGTCCGTCACCTTGATCTTGGGGGCGAATGCGCTAGCCGCCAACAGTTCTTCTAGGCGGATGCCGCGGTAGGCCGGTGGCACCAAGCCTAGGGTGGCAGGTCCACCAGTAAAATTCCACTCCTTGGGTCCACTCCAGCCGGCCCAGAGGGCTGTGATGTCCAGGCCTGTTTTGGCCTGGGCGTCCAGGATCAGGGCGGCTTGTTCGTCAGTATAGGTTGCGGTGTCCCAGATGCTCAGCTGGCAGCCTTCCAGGCCCAGGCTGCGGGCCTGCTCGAACTTGGCTAGAATATCATCGCCGGCCCGGTAAGAGATCATAATTCCAATTTGCATGTTTTTACTCCTTATCAGGCAAAGGGCAGCTGCCGGCCGCCTGCTTTGCTGCTTGCCAGCAAGGTCTCGGCCAGTTTGACCGAGGCTGCAGCACTCTCGGGCGGATTTTTTAGATTAGGCTGGCCGGAGGAGATGATCTCGGCAAAATAGGCGATCTCCCGCTCAATGCCGCCTTCTTCATAGGCCAGATCAGCCTGGAAAGGCTCACCGGAGCGGGGGTAGACCATGACGGTCGCGCTGTCAAAGATGATGCTAGCCTTTTCAAAACTGATCCTGTAGCCGTGGTGGAAGGGGATGCCGTCCAGGGACCAGTCGCCAATAGCACTGACCTGCAGGTCAGGGTAATGGAGCTGGCTGTAGACGATATCCTGGCCGGACCTGACATCCTGGCTGCGGCAGGCTACACTCTCCGGTTCGCCAAACAGATGGCGGGCCATGTCCAGATCATGGATGTGCATGTCCAAAAGGCAGCCGCCTGATCTTTCATAATTCATGAACCAGTTTTCCCAGGACCAGATGGGCGGACCACTGTATCTTTGCATGAAGGCGCTGATCACTTTGCCATAGGTGCCTTTTTCAATCAGTTCCTTGATGAATTCATACTGGGGATAAAAACGCAGGCACTGGCCGATCATCAATTGCTTGCCGCTTTTTTGAGCAGCCGCCAGCATGGCCTGGCATTGCTGATAGGTCCGGGCCATTGGCTTTTCTGACTGGACATGGTAGCCTTTTTCTAAAAGCTGTACAGCATATTCCGCGTGCAAGAAAGTGGGCAGGCAGATGTCAACGATATCGAGCTCCTGCTCGGCCAGCATCTTGTCCAGGTCCGTATAAAGGGCCAGCTCACTAGTGCCGGATATATCGGCCTGGCCCAGATTGATTTCGACATTTTTGGTAAATTGCTCCGGATCTGTATCGCAAAGTGCGACGAGACGGACAGGTGCGCCTTTTTTAGCCAGGCTGGCATATGCTGCCTGGTGGGCCTTGGCGATGCCGCCATAGCCCAGGATTGCCACATTCAACATATTCTTCTCCTATGCCCTGCCCAGGATCTTGTCCATGGCAGCTGAAGTGTTTTGTAAGGTTGTTTCCGGCCAGTTACGATAGACACCCATTTCAGCTGTAATCCAGTCGTCATAGCCGATCTCAGCCAGGGCTGCCATAACTGCCGGGAAATCGACATCGCCAGCTAAAAGATCAACAAAACCGCCTAAGCCGCCGACGCTGGTCCTGAAGTCCTTGATATGGACCTTGCGGATGCGCTTGCCCAAGATCTTGATCCATTGATCGGGATAACCAAAGGCCAGCACATTGCCGGCGTCAAAGTAGGCACCCACGGCCGGGCTGCCGACCGCATCGATCAGGTCCCGCATCTCCAAAGGTGAGAGCAGGAACTGGTTCCAGACATTTTCCAGACCGATGGCCACACCCAGCTCTTCCGCCAGGGGGGCCAGTTCCTTGAGGGCTGCCAGAGAGCGTTCATAGGCCAGGTCGTATGCCACCACCGGTGCATCTGCATCCAGACCACGCTTGACACTGCCCGGGATAACCAGGATTGTGTCACAGCCCAGCCAGGCTGCCACCTGGAGCTGCTTGGCCACTACTTCCTTGGCCTTGGCGCGTTCTGCGGCACTGTCGGCCGAGAGCGAATAGGACCAGTAAAGGGCGCTGGCTACACTAAATAGTGAGATGCCGGCATCTTTGGCCCAGGCCTTGACCTGGTCCATGTCTGCTTTACTGGAATTGAGATTGATCTCACCGTCTTCAGCCAGGGCCACTTCGACCCCGTCATAGCCGTACTGCCGGGCCAGGGCAAAGCAGGTTTTTAAGGGCTGGCCGGTAAAAGACCAGATACTGATACCTTTTTTCACAAAAATAGCCTCCTTTATTTTATATGCTTACTGCTTCTATTATAGGCAATTATCCACTTGAGACAAAGATCCAATCAGCTCAGCTGGCTGCTGGCAGCCGCTTGATGTTGCAAGATGGCCTGATTGACCCGTCTTCTTAAATCCAGGATATAAAAATCCGATTTGGGATAAGAAGAAAAAGTCAGTGGGCCGGCCAGGCCTGCTTCCATCAGGCCCAAGACATAGTCCTTGCTGGTTAAGCTTTCCAGCAACTGGAAAGCCCGCAGGTCCTCTAGGGCCTGCCGCTTCACCTTGAGCCTGATGGAAGGCTCGGGCTGGCCTTGCGCTCCCGGGTAGACAGTAAAAGCGTCACCGCCGGGAACAAAGCCTTCTGCATCTGTAGTGGCATAGGGATTGACGCTTTTGGTTGAATACTGGTTGTTGTAGTAGTTGTAACCCCAGTGCAAAAAACCTTCAATGTCATATTTGTACAGCTGGGCGGCTAGAATCCTGTTGCGAGCCGAAGGCATGGCGATGAACTGATTGCTGACCTCCCTGTACTGGGAAATGCAATAGTAAGTCCAAAGGCCTGGCACTTGTGCCTCCAAAAAAGGCTCCATATGGTTATTGCCCGGGATAGGCTTTGTCAGAGCGCCGGTTTGATAAAACTCAAAGCTGGACAGGGCATCAATGATAGGATAGCCCTTGATATAAGGTTCGACCAGAGCCTTGGCAGCCCGGTAGTCATCTAGAAATTCTAGGGCTGGTTCATCGGAGATATGAAAATAAGTTAACTTGTCAATGCCCAGTCTGACCAGTTCTTCTGTCAGCTTAACCAGGAAGCTGGCTAAAAATTCCTTGTATGCTGGGCTGGTTGCTTTGGTCTGCCAACCGAACAGTTGCTGGTACTGGCCATCCACACTGGCCATGATCTTGGGGGCAAATTTGGCGCCCCACTGGGTGAAAAGATGGGCCATCTCAAAGTATTTATAGCCACAGTCCTGAGCCAGCCTGACCCACTTGGCCAGTTTTGTGAAATCAAAAGAATAAAGGCCGCCCGTTAGATTGACATCGACCAGCTGGGTGGTCAGGCGTTCACCGCCCACCTTGGTATCGAGCGGGGGTGTGAAGATGGGAGTCAAGATCATATTGAGGCCGTGCTGGGTAGCCATACGCATAAAGTTTTCTATGACAGCCCAGTGCTGGTCGGAAAAGACTTCTAGGCCATAGTAATGGGCCAGGCAGTCAGTGTGAAACCATTGGGTGTAACGCAGTTTTTGCTCCGGCAAAAAACCGGCTAGGATCTCAACTTCAGTCTCACGACTGGCCAGCAGCTGGCCCTGGCTATCCTGGACCAGAAACTTGATCGGGTAGCTGCCGGCAGCTGTATCGGCACTGGGACTGATGTCCAGCCAGATGGACTGCCAGTGACCGGCATGGATGCGGATCGGGCTGCTGTCATAAACTGTTAAAAGATCAGGAAAAAGACCAGGCTGGCTGCGCAGATAGTTTTTGTCTGCATCGGTGAAGGCGGCCAGGCCCACTGGCACCTGCTGGACCAGGTACTGGCGGGTGATCGGCAAAAGCGGTGATTCAACTGTGAAAATAAAATCACCGGCATGCCAGCCCTGCCTCATGTTGCCCAGGGCCAACTGGAAAGAAATGACCTCATTTTGAAACCCGCTAAATCTGCCTGTCTCCAGATACTCCAAAGGCTCCTCATCCGCAAAAACCTTGGCTAATGAGCTGAGCAGCTTGAGCTTAACCATAATATTGTCACCTCGTCTTATTTTGTTGTAAAACCAGCTTGATTTTAACACACTTTGCCAAAGGCCGCTTTTCAGAAAGCAGAACAAGCAAAAAACTTCTAGCAGGACCAGATTGACAGCACCAGGCAGGAGTGCTAACTTCAACTTATGAGCATTTGCCCGATACCAATCTTTCCTGAGGAGGCGTTTTTCGTGAAAACAGATGTCCTTGTTGTTGGTGGTAGTGCTACAGGCCTGGTCTGCGCCATGACTGCCAAGTCTGCTTATCCTGACAAATCGGTTACAGTAATCCGTCAAGAAGAAAAAGTCCTGGTTCCTTGTGGCATCCCCTATATTTTTGATACTGTGGGTTCGACTGCTAACAATATTCTGCCTGATGAAGGCCTGCTCAAGCTGGGTGTGGAGATCCTGGTCGATGAGGTCACTGCGATCGACAAGGAAAATAAAATCTGCAGTTTGAAAAGCGGCCGGTCTTGTGGCTATGACAAGCTGGTCCTGGGCCTGGGTTCTTTGCCTGTGCTGCCGGCCTGGCTGCCCGGCACAGACTTGAAAAATGTCTATACCATCCCCAAGGGTAAAACATATCTGGACAAGATGCAAAAGGAGCTGGCAGATGCCCAGCGGGTCGCTGTGATCGGGGCCGGCTTCATCGGGGTTGAGGTTTCCGACGAGTTGCAAAAGAGCGGTAAGGAAGTGACCTTGATTGAGATCCTGCCCCATGTTTTAGGGCAGACTTTTGATGATGAGTTTGCAGCAGAGGCGGAAAAGCTCCTGGTCCAGCGTGGTATTAAACTGATCACCAATGTTGGGGTCCAAGCCATCCTGGGTGAGGAAAAAGTCAGCCAGCTGCAGCTGGCCGATGGCAACATCCTGCCTGTCGATGCGGTCATCCTGGCCATGGGCTACCGGCCCAACACCAGCCTGGCCCAGGCTATGGGCCTGGAACTGAACCCATATGGATTTATCAAGGCGGACCAGTACAGGCGCACGTCGGCTAAAGATATATTTGCAGCAGGTGATTGTGCAGAAAAAGTTGATTTTGCCACTGGCAAGCTCAGCCGGATCATGCTGGCTTCAACAGCCTGCACAGAGGGCAGGATAGCCGGCCTTAATCTCTATGGCCTGGATACATTCAGTATTTTCCGGGGCACTGTGGGTATTTATTTTACAGCGATCGGCAACACAGGCTTTGGCGTGGCCGGCCTTACCGAAAAGCAGGCCCGCAGTGAAGGCTTTAACATTATCAGCGGTGCTTTTAGCGGTGTCGACCGTCACCCCGGCAAGATTGCTGATGCGCATGTCCAGACTGTCAAGCTGGTTGTCTCCTGTAAAAGCGGGGTCATCCTGGGCGGTGCTGCTATTGGCGGAAAAAGCCTGGGTGAACTGGTCAATATCATTGGTCTGGCTATCCAGAGTCACTTGACTGTCTATGACCTGCTCATGACCCAGATCGGCACCCATCCGCTCCTGACCGCTTCCCCGGCCGGCTATCCTTTGATCAAGGCAGCGGAGCTGGTGGCCAGGCAAATGGGAGCTTGAAGAAAAAAGCAAGCCAGGCCAGCAGGATGTTAAGTTAAAAAAAGAGGATCACCTGGTCCGGGTGATCCTTAAGCTAGACTTTTTGTTGGGAGCAGCTGCCTTTTTAACCAAGCAACTTTTGGCAAAAAAACATGAAGGCCTCATCATCAAAGCCAGGCAATCCCTCATGGCCAAAATCAGGGAAGATGGCCAGCTGTTTTGCAGCTGTTATCTTGTTGTAGGCAGCAAACTGGGTTGAGGGCGGACAGACCGTGTCCAGCAGGCCGATGGCCCAGAGCACTTCGCCCCTGATCCTCTCTGCCAGGTGCTGGATATCTATGTAACCGAGCCGTTCAAAGTAAAGGTCGGCTTTTTTATGCTGGGGGTCGAACATGCGGAAAAAATAGCGCAGCTCATCGTAGGCAGCCTGATCCAGATCCATTTCCCAGACCCTTTTGTAGTCAGACAGGAAGGGATAGCGGGGGGCCAGGCAGGCGATTCTAGGTTCTAAGGCGGCACAGGCAACAGTCAGGCCCCCGCCCTGGGAGCCGCCCATGGCAGCAACCCTGGTCGGGTCGATCCCGGGCATTTCCAGGACAATCTTGGCCAGCTGGGCTGTGTCGAGAAAATTGTGGCGCATGAGCAGGTTTTGCGGCTGATCCTCCAGACCGCGGATAAAATGACCACGCAGGGTTGTGCCTGTCATACCGCCACTGTCAGTGGATTTACCACCTTGGCCGCGTGAATCCAAGGCAAAGACTGAAAAACCCATGGCCACATAGGCCAGCTTGTCCTGCCAGGAACCGCTATTGCCGGAATAGCCATGGAACTGCAGGATCGCCGGATGAGGGTCCAGGGCGCCCTTGGGCCGCAGATACTTGGCATAAAGGCGGGCACCGCGCACACCAGTGAAATACATGTCGAAGCATTCAGCGCCCGGCACCTGAAATGAAGCTGGTTCAAGCTTGATAGCAGGATCAACAGCACGCATCTCAGCTAAGGCATCATCCCAGAATTGGGCATGGTCAGCGGGTTTTGGGTTTCTTCCCTGGTAGCTGTAAAGCTGGTCCAGAGGCAGATCAATCATAGGCATAAGGGAAACCTCCGTCAGGCATTTTTCTCATTTTACCTTGTCTGCCACAAAAAAGAAACGCAAGTCTGTAAAACAGGATGGGAATACAGCTGAATCAATCGTCATGCTTGGCCAGGTTCTGGCAGCAGGGACTAAATGCTACACCAGCGCTGCGAATATAGCTATAATGAAGCAAATACCTTTAACTAAAGGAGCAGGAAAATGAAGAAAATACCAAGAGCTGAATACCCAAGACCGCAGTTTGTCAGGCAAGCAAGCTGGTTGAATTTAAATGGAGAATGGGATTTTTCCTTTGCTGAAGCTGATTTTTCGCAAAAGATCCTGGTTCCTTTTGCCTATCAGACCAGGCTTTCCGGCATAAACAGACAAGAATTCCATGACCTGGTCTGGTATAAAAGAGAATTTGACCTGCCTTCTGATATGCAGGGAAAACGGATTCTGCTCCACTGTGGTGCGATTGACTATGAAAGCCATATCTGGGTTAATGGCAGCTTTGTTAAACATCATATTGGTGGTCATGTTGGCTTCCAGATAGAGATCACAGATTTTATTAAGGCGGCAGGCAATGAAATAATCATCAAAGTTTTTGATGATGCGCTGGATATGGAGATGCCGCGTGGCAAGCAGTACTGGAAAGAGCAGTCTGAAGGAATCTTTTATACAAGAACCACCGGCATCTGGCAGACGGTCTGGCTGGAGGCGGTCAATAGCACTTACCTGCAAAAGGTCTGGCTGACGCCAGATCTGGATCAAAAGGCTCTGAACATAGAATATGAGATAGAAGGTGACATGGCCGGCCTGGTGCTGGAAGCGGAAATAAGTTTGACCGGAAAACTTCTCTCCCGGTATAGCATCAAGGAAATCAGGAACAGGGGTGCTTTTCAGGGCTATCTGGACCGGCAGGCCTTGGTCAGTCAAGGCATTAACAGATCGATTGAATGGACTCCGGAAAATCCAGTCCTGTTTGATTTGAAATTCAAGCTTGTTCAGGCCGGGCTGGTGGTGGATGAAGTGGATTCATACTTTGGTATGAGAAAAGTCTCAATTACCGATGGTAAATTCATGCTCAACAATAAACCTTACTACCAAAAGCTGGTCCTGGATCAGGGCTACTGGGAGGACTCACTCCTAAGTGCCCCCGATGATGCAGCCTATCAGCTGGACATCGAATTGGCCAAGCAAATGGGTTTCAATGGCGCTAGAAAACACCAGAAGATAGAAGATCCCCGCTATCTGTACTGGGCAGATAAATTGGGCTTTCTTGTCTGGGGGGAATGTGCGGCTAATTACATTTTTTCCAGAAGGGGAGTTAAAAGGCTAACCGACGAATGGCTGGCAGCTGTCAGCCGGGACTACAATCATCCTTCTATAGTGGTCTGGACTCCTTTTAATGAGTCCTGGGGCGTGCCTGATATTTTGCATAATAAGAACGAACAAAGCTTTACTGTCGCTCTTGTCCATCTGACGAAAGCCTTGGACCAGACCAGGCCTGTGATCTCCAATGACGGCTGGGAACAAACTAGTCCGGATCTTCTCACTATCCATGACTACAACCCGGCTAAGCAGGTCTTGAAGGATCGATACAGCAGCATTGAATCAGCTCTGGATGTAACAATTGGAGGCAGACGGGTTTTTGCACAAAATTACAACTACCAGGGCCAGCCCATACTACTGACAGAAGTAGGCGGCATATCCTGCCGGATTGGCAGTGCTGAGGGCTGGGGCCACTCCGAAGCAGATTCAGTCGAAGATCTGATTGAGAGGTACGAGGCTGTTATTACAGCG
Source organism: uncultured Oscillospiraceae bacterium (assembly GCA_964654125.1). Taxonomy (GTDB): domain Bacteria; phylum Bacillota; class Clostridia; order Saccharofermentanales; family UBA5734; genus JAAYBY01. Next base: position 40,454 of record CAZZGG010000002.1, on the reverse strand, counting down.
ATTTTTGAATCGGAGCTTGTCCAGGGCTTTTGCTATACACAGCTGACAGACATAGAACAGGAAATAAACGGTTTATTGACCTATGACAGGAAGCCGAAGCTGGATCTTGAGATAATCCGCCAGATCAACCAGGGCCCATTGCGCAAATAAAAGTCCACTGTAAATTACCGCTTTCTTGACAACTTTTGCCTGACTGATAGGATTAGAGCAAGGTACTAGAATGCTTTGCATTAATAAAGGAGCAGGGCCATGAAAGAGCATCTCACCGCAAAAGAGCGCTGGCTGGCTGTCCTGGCAGGCCAAAAGCCTGACCGGATACCCCTTGATTATTGGACCACCCCTGAGGCAGATCAAAAGCTGAAAAAATATCTGGGCTGCACCAGTGACGCTGAGCTTTTTGCCCGCCTTCATATCGACCGGCCGCTGGCTGTCGGACCAGCCTACACCGGTCCGCCTGTGCCAGCAGGTTTTGATCTTTACGGCTGTGCCTATCGACCGGTTGATTATGGCACAGGTGTCTATAATGAATGTGTCAGCAATCCTCTGGCTCAATACAGCACTGTTGAGGAGATAGAGGCAAATTACAACTGGCCCAGTATTGATTGGTATGACTTTTCTGTCATACCTGGGCAGCTAGTCGGCCAGGAAGACCGGCCAGTGGCCGGAGGCGGTTCAGAACCATTTCTAATTTACAAGAATCTGCGTGGCCAGGAACAGGCCATGCTGGACCTGATCCTTTATCCTGAAATCGTGGACTATTGCCTGGACAAGCTCTTCGGTTTGGCCTATGAGACAACAGCCCGGATTTTTGAAACAATTCCGGGCCAGGTCACCTACAGTTATGTGGCGGAGGATATGGGCTCAGAACAGGACCTGATGTTCTCGCCAGAGCATATCCGGCGCTTTTTATTGCCTCACATGCAGAAGATGACCGATCTGGTCCATTCAGCCGGGGCTTATGTCTTCCACCATAACGACGGGGCCATCCGCAAGATCCTGCCCGATCTGCTTGAGATGGGCATCGACATCCTCAACCCGATCCAGTGGCGCTGCCAGGGCATGGCCAGGGAAGCGCTTAAAAGCGACTTTGGTGCGGGTCTGGTCTTGCATGGCGCCATGGATAACCAGTACACCCTGCCTTTTGGCAGTGTGGCCGAAGTCAGGCAGGAAGTAGCTGATAATATCAGCATCCTGGGAGCAGGCGGCGGTTATATCCTGGCGCCCTGCCATAATATCCAGCCGGTCAGCCCGCCAGAGAACATTGTAGCCATGTATGAAACAGCCCTGGAACTGGGCTGGCAGTAAAATAAGAAACTTTTAAGGAGTCTATCATGCCAGGGGAAATGACAATTGAACCACGTGTTTTTGGAACAGACCGGCCGGTCAGCTTAAGAATAAAGCTGGCGGCAGACTTTACAATTGCAAAAGACCAGGTCTTTTTTGCCGGTCAGCCTTGCCGCCTGCGTCTCTACGGCCTGCAGTATGCCGGGGCAAAAAAGCTGCGCGACAGTGGCTTGGCCTACCAGGTGAATGAGGCGGATAAAACTGTCACAGTTACTGTCAATCTGCCTTTCGAACAAGAATACAGCCTGGGTTTTTTCTATGACCTGGCTGGCCGCGAGCAGCTGGCCGCTAAAGCCGCCCTCTATGCTTTAGAGGACGATCTTTTGGACCTGATGCCCTGGAAGGGTGACCTGCACATGCATTCCAACCGTTCCGATGGCGTTGATGAACCGGAGCATGTAGTGGCAGCCTGCCGCCGGATTGGGTTTGACTTCATGGCCCTGACCGACCATGGTCAGTTTGAGCCTTCGCTTTTAACTATCGCCGCCTTTGCTGATGTGCAAAACGACCTGGCTATTTATACAGGCGAGGAAGTGCATGCACCGGGCAACCCGATCCATATTGTCCATGTTGGTGGCCAAAACAGTGTCAATGACTGTTTTGCGACAGAACTTTATCAGGCAGAACTGGCCAAGCTGATCCAGGAACAGGGTGAGATCCCGGCCGGAATTGATCCGGCTGTCTATGCCTCCAGCCGCTGGATCTGGCAAAGGATTGCCGGCGAAGGCGGTCTTTCCATCTTCTGCCATCCCTATTGGCTGAACAATAATCTTAACGAAGGGCAAAGTTACTATATCAGTGAACAGCTGACCACCCGCCTTTTAGAAGATGGCGAATACGATGCCCTGGAGGTCCTGGGCGGCTACCATATGCACCAGACTGATTCCAATAATCTGCAGGTGGCCCGCTACCATGAAGAAAGAGGCCGGGGCAAGGTGATCCCCCTGGTTGGTGTTTCCGATGCCCATGGCTGTGAGCGGGGTAACCTTTTTGGCTGGTTCTACACTATAGCTTTGGCCCAGTCCAATCAGTTTCCTGATATCGCAGCAGCCATCCGCCAGTGCCGCTCAGTGGCTGTTGAAGCCCTGCCGGGTGAGGTGGTCCGGGTCTACGGGCCCTTCCGCCTGGTCAAATATGTTCTCTTTTTGCTGCGTGAGTATTTCCCTTTACATGACCGGCTTTGCTTTACTGAAGGCCTGGCCCTGCATGAGTATATCGACAAGACAGCTGACAAGGCCAAGGCGGCAGCCAAGTTGGCCCGCCTCCAGGGCCGGGTGGCCGGACTGCAGGCCAGGCTTTTTGCCCGCTAAAGACCGGTGCTGATCAGTGCCAGCCGGCGCAGTGATATCCCGGCTTTTCACACAGACTGGTTCTGGCAAGTTTTGGCGACAGGCTCTGTTACAGTCACCAATCCCTATAACAAAAACCAGCAGCGCCGCATCCTGCTGACCCGGGAGGCGGTGACCGCCTTTATTTTCTGGAGCAAAAATCCCCGCCCCTTCCTGCCGGTCCTGGACCGGCTGGATGAGCAGGGCTACCCCTATTACTTTCAGTTCACACTCAATCATTATCCGGCCGTTTTCGAAGCGGGTCTGCCGCCCCTGGCCGAGCGGATTAAGACCATGCAAGAGCTGTCCGCCCGCCTGGGCCCGGACCGGATCATCTGGCGCTATGACCCGATTATCTTTTGGCCGGGCTTTGCCGGACCTGAGCATCTGGCCAATTTTTGTTACCTGGCGGACCAGCTGGCCGGCCTGGTCCAAACCTGCACCTTTTCCTTCTACCAGCCCTATCAAAAGATCGCCCGGTCCATGGCGGCAGCGGGGGCTCTTCTGCCAGAAACAGAAGCAAAAAGGCAGCTCATCGGCCAGCTGGTCCAGGCTGGCCGGCAGCGGGATATCCGCCTTACGGCCTGTTGCAGTGAGATTGATTATCAGGATCTGGGGGCAGCTCCGGCTGCCTGTATTGATGCAGACCTGGTCCGGCAGATCTGCGGGCAGGACCTGAACTTAAAAAAAGACCGCCACCAGCGGCCAGGCTGCAATTGTGCTAAAGCAGTGGATATTGGTAGCTACGGCAGCTGCAGGCACGGCTGTTTATACTGTTATGCGCGTTAGGATCTTTTCCTTCTAGGAGGTGACCGGTATGGTCAAACATCTGCCTACCTACTATTACCAATCTTTTCCGGCTGACTACAGCCTGGAGTATCCTGGTGAAGGCTATGGCGGCTGGCAAAAAAAAGAGCTGCCCATTAATCTGGCTCATACTGCAGTTGTGGTCATGCATGCAACCGATGTGGGTGCTATCACTGAGGTGCCGGGCTACTATCGCTGTGTTGAGTACCTGCCCCGCTCCGGCCAGATTGCCCAGGATCTTTTCCCGGAATTTATGAGCCGGGTCAGGGCGGCTGGGCTCAGGCTCTTGCATATTCCCCTCTATGAACAGATGGCCCGGGCTTATCCCGGTTATGCCAGGACCCTGGAGCTGGTTGGCAGTGAGGAAAAGCTACCGGAGCAAATCGAAGCTGATGCAACCCTTTTGGCCATGCGTGATTTTCGCTGGCAGAACTGCTGGGTAGGTAGGGATAATATTGCTGACAAAAAAAAGGGTGAAAAGATGGCCGGTTTTTATGCCGCGGCCCAGCCCCTGGGAGATGAGCATCTGGCTTTTACCAGCCGCCAGCTCTTTGGCCTTTGCCGCCATTATAGCATCAATCACCTGATCTATACAGGTTTTGCAGTCAATGCCTGCCTGATGCTGTCTCCTTGTGGTTTTGTCGATATGTCCCGCCATGGCATCATGTGCTCAGTTATCCCGCAGTTGACAACAGCGGTGGAAAACAAGGCCAGCTGCCGCCAGCAGCTGCATAAGGAATATGGCTTGTGGGCCTTTGCCACCCAAGGCGGCGGTTTTGTTTATCAGCTGACTGACTTTTTGGGGTGCCTGGCTAATCCTGCGGGTGTATAATGTAATCAGAGGTATCTGCTGACATTAAATGCCCTTTACAGCTGCAGGAGGCGATTTTGATGAAGATTACTTTTTTAGGAGCTGCCCAGATGGTGACCGGCTCCTCTTATCTGGTTGAGACCGAAAAGACCTCATTTTTAGTTGATTGCGGCCTTTTTCAGGGTTCAGCCCGCGAAGAGAGCCTCAACCGGGCCCCCTTCCCTTTTGAAATGCAAAAGCTGGATTTCGTTCTTTTAACCCATGCTCATATTGATCATAGCGGCCGCCTGCCCCGGCTTTACACAGCTGGTTATCGCGGACCTGTCTATGCCACTAGTGCCACAGTTGATCTGTGCCGGATCATGTTACCGGATTCCGGCCATATCCAGGAAATGGAGCAGGAATGGCATAACCGCAAGGCCCAGCGGGCCGGCCGGGCTGAGGAAAAACCGCTTTACACCATGCAGGATGCCCAGGACAGCCTGCGCCTCTTTCAGCCCTATAAGTACGATGTGTCCTTTAATCCGGCCGCAGATATCAGGGTCATCTTCCGTGATGCCGGCCATATTTTAGGTTCTGCCATTTTAGAAATATGGGTGGAGGAAGCTGATGAAATAAGCAAGATTGTCTTTACCGGCGACCTGGGTAACCAGGACATGCCCATCTTGCGTGATCCGACCCTGATCAGCAGTGCTGACTACCTGGTGATTGAATCGACATATGGTGATCGTAAACACCCTAAGGCCAAGGATGAGGTGGAGCGCTTTGTTAACATCATCACTGAAACAGTGGATGCTGGCGGCAATGTGATCATGCCTTCCTTTGCGGTCGGCCGCACCCAGGAAATTATTTATGAGCTTTTCCGCCAGGAGGATAGGTACCGCCAGAAACGGGAAAAGTTTTTGCGGACGCCTGTTTATATCGACAGCCCCCTGGCCACTTCAGCGACAGAGGTCTTTCGTAAAAATATTGATTGTTACGATGAAGAGGCCCGCCAGTATATCGCCAACGGGCAAAACCCGCTCGATTTTTCTGATCTGCATTTTACCCAAAGTGTGGCTGAGTCCAAATGGCTTAACATGGATCCGGCCAGCAAGATTATTATCTCAGCCAGCGGCATGTGTGAGGCAGGCCGGATCAAGCACCATCTCAAGCATAATCTCTGGCGGCCTGATGCAACCATCCTCTTTGTCGGCTATCAGGCCAGGGGCACCCTGGGCCGCCAGATTGTCGAAGGCGCCAAACAGGTCAAGCTGTTCGGTGAGGAAATAACAGTCAAGGCCAGGATTGAGATGATTGAGGGTTTTTCCGGCCATGCCGACTGTGATGGCCTGATCAACTGGATTGCTGCCATGCTGCATAAGCCATCCTTGATCATGCTGGTCCATGGTGAACCGGGTCCCATGGCTGTCCTGGCTGAAAGCATTGGGCGGCGTTTTGGTCTGGCCACCCATATGGCCACCATGAACGAGACCCTGACCCTGGGTGCACCTGTCCAGCAGGACCGGCTTGTCAAAGAAAGATTGCGCGATCCCCGCGCTGTCATTGCCACTTATGCCCTGGACACCTTACAGCAGGACCTGATCGCCAGCCTGGAGCAGTTTAAGCTGGATGTCAGTAAGGCGTCCAGTAAAGCAGAACTGGATGCGCTCTTGGCCAAACTACCCCAGCAGGTTGCCCAGGAGACCTTACAACTGATTGCCAACCAGCAACTGCCGGAGTGATCAGCTAAGCCAATGAAAAGAATGTGGTCATGACTTTGCTCATGGCAGCATGATCGTAAACACCACCTGTTTCCCGGATTGAGTGCATGCCCAGGATGGGGTTGCCGACATCAACTGCCTTGATGGGCAGGTTTTGCACGAAGAGCGGTCCAATGGTGGAGCCGCCGCGCATGTCGCTGCGGTTGACAAAAGACTGGCAGTTGACTGAGCTTTTTTCGCAAAGTGCGGCAAAGATGGCCGCGGATTCAGCATCTGTGCTGTAGGAGCGTGAAGCTGAGCGCTTGATGACCGGGCCGCCATTTAAGCGGGGCCGGTTGGTGGCATCTGCAAATTCAGGATAATTAGGATGGACAGCGTGGGCCTGGTCAGCCGAAATTAAAAAGGATCTGGCCAGGTTTTGCCAAAGATCCTGCTGGCTGCCGCCCAGGTCTAAGCAGATACTTTCCAGCAGCTTGGCCAAAGAGAGGGAGAGGGCACCCTGGCGGGTGCGGCTGCCGACTTCCTCGTGGTCAAAGCAGGCCACTAAACTGATGCCTTCTGTCACATCGGCTGCGGCCAGGGCAGAAATAGCGGCATAGGACATGCCCAGGTTATCCAGATGGGGGGCCAGCAGCAGCTCCTGGTCAGGACCGAAAAGAGCTGAGGGTGTGTTGTCGTAAAAGAACAGGTCATAGTCCAAAACAGCCTCCTCTTTTACACCTAATTCAGCTGCCAGCAGCTCCTCAATCAAGCCTTCTGTCTGGCTGCCGGCTGGACCAAGCAGGGGCAGAAGCATCTTTTGCGGCTCAATTTTGTTACTTTCATTGACAGTCCTGTTCATATGGATGGCGGCACTGGGGATGACAGCCAGAGGCTTTTTCAAATCAACCAGGCGGCTTTGCGGTTCCAGCAAAGAGCTGCCGGCTAAAACAACCCGGCCAGCCAGGGAGAGCGGCCGGTCAAACCAGGTGTGTAAAATAGGGCCGCCATAAACTTCCGTGCTGAGTTTAATGAAACCTTCATTGCTGATCACACTGTTGGGCTTGAGGCTAAGAGCTGGTGCATCATTGTGGGTACCGACCAGGCGAAAACCAGCCATTAAAGGTTTTTGACCAATCTTGAAAGCAAAGATGGCGGAATGGCCGATCGTTATATATGAACGATCGCCGGGCTTTATGGCAGTGCCGGGCTGGTAGGCAACAAAGCCATGTTCTGCTAAGTAGGCCTGGCAGTTGGCTGTGGCCTGGTAAGCAGTCGGGCTGCGATCTAAAAAATCCAGCAACTGTTTGGCCTTACTGATTAAATCTTGTTCCATTTTTCTCTCCCCCTGTCAGGCGTCAAAAATACCGCCGACTGTGATCTGTAAGATAGTGGCTATTTGGAAAAGGCGTTCTATAGCTATTGTATAGTTGCCCTTCTCATAGCACCTGACCTGGCTGGTGCTGGCAGAGATTTTTTCAGCCAGTTCCAGGATGGAAAGTCCAGCAGCTTCCCTGGCCGCTGTAATGCGGCTGCCCATCTGTTCGGTCAGGATAATATTGTCAGCTTCTAATTCTGCCATGCTTACCTCGCATATTTTTTTACTTGCCTTGATTATAGCAGATCCGGATAAGGGTAAAACTTAATAAACCTGGTGCTCTAAGCGGAACTGGCTTGGTGTCAGGCCAGTGTGTTCACGAAAGATACGTGAAAAGTAAGCCGGCTGGGTAAAACCACAGGCACAGGCGATCTCGCTGATGGTATTTTCAGTGGTCAGGAGCAACTCACGCCCTTTTTCAATGCGCAGCCAGGTCAGGTGGGCCTGGGGAGTCAGGCTGGCTGTGCGGCTGAAGAGGCGGTGGAAGTGGTAGGGGCTGAGATTGGCTGCAGCGGCTATGTCGGCCAAGCTGATCTGCTCAGTGAAGTTTTCAGCCATGAACTGCATGGCCTTGCTGACCGCATCAGTGGCCTGGCGTGAGACGGTCTGACTAGATAGCCATGTGGCATCTTCATAGAGCAGATAAAGCAGCTCCAGAGCCCTGGCTTTCAAGAGCAGGGCACTGGCGGCCTGGCTGCGGCTGGAGATCTGCAGCATCTCCTGGTAGAGGGCGGCATATTGATCGGGCCGGTTGACTGACATAAAGGAAGGGATGGCATCCAGCAGGTCATTGCGGTAGGAAGGCTGGCTTTTTTGATTGGCGCTGTCAGTGCCATCCAGGGTCATGCGCAGGGCATAGGCCAGGTAGTGGAGATGGCTAGAGACCAGCTGGCCCGGCCGGTGAAAACGGATGCTGCCGGCTGTGATGGGATATCTGTTGCCATCGATAACTGCAATGCCACCAGTTTTGGGAAAGAACTCTATTTCATAAAAGAGGACCCGGCGCGACATAGAGCAGCGCTCATTTGCCATCGCCAGCTTGCGATTACGCGAATTAAACAAGGTGATGGCAAAGGGTACAGGGGCCATGGCCTGCTGGGCTAAATACAAACGCTGGCTATCTTTTGCTCCAGTTTTTTTCTTATCCAGGCTGGTGCCCATTAAAAACTCCTTGGTAAAGCAAGAATCTACTCTAATTTGGCAAGAATCACTTTGTAACCAGCAATAGTATAACATACGATATAAATAAGTACGCAGATCTTAAAAAGGAAGTGAGCTGGATGAAGGAAAAGATTAGAGCTTGTGCTTTGGCCAAAGGATTGCCCCTGTTTGGGGTCGCCCCGCCAGAACGTTTTGCAGCTTTGCCGGACAGTGCCAACCCGGCGGCGATCTTGCCAGAAGTGAGATCAATTATTGTCATCGGTGCCCCGATCATGCGGGGGGACTATCGCGGTGTTGAGGAAGGCACCTTGTGGGGCTTTGCCAGCAAGTATATCGGCCAGCGCCAGGTTTTGGAAATGGCCCGTTTCATCGAACAGGAATCAGCTTATGAGGCTGTGCCCTACCTGGCCCATTTTCCCAAAGATGCCCCGCGCAGCCGGCCGGTCCAGGGACGCCCGGCCCATAATGTCAGGCTCAGCCCGGAATATGCGGCAGTGGCGGCCGGTCTGGGTGAGATCAGTCTTTTAGGCCAGCTGCTGACACCGCAATATGGTAACAGGAATGCCCTGGCTATTATTTTGACTGAGCTGGAGCTGGCCCCGGATCCACTTTATGAGGGCCAACTTTGTGCTGGAGCAGCTTGCGGCAAATGCGCGGCTATCTGTCCGGCTGGTGCCATCAATCTAGCCAGGACAGTCTCCCTTGATGTGGCTGGCCGCCCGACCAGGCTGGCTGAGATCAACTATAATTTTTGCCGGCTCTGCCCCAATGGCGCAGCCCCGGACTTTATCAACAAGGTGGGCCAGGAGGAGCTGATGTATGAGTTTTCCGGCAACCAGCCCCAGATTGTGGAAACATCCACAGCCCTGACCCGCAAGAATGTGCCCAATATTGCCACGGCTGTCTGCAGCCGCACCTGCCTGGACCATCTGGAAAAAAGCGGCCGGCTGGGCCTTGAGTATGTTAATGACTTCCGCGACGAGCAGCCCTGGCTGCTGGAAAGCTGGGAAAGGTAGGTTAGCCTGATGTTGACTAGTGAAAAAATTAAGCAAGTTGCCCTGGCTGCAGGTGCTGACCTGGTGGGTATAGCGCCGCTCTCGCGCCTGCTGGATGCACCGCCCCAGACTCATCCTTTAAATATCTATCCCAAAACAAAGTCTGTTGTTGTCCTGGCTGGCCGGATCCTGGCTGGATCCTTCAAGGGTATTCGGGAAAATGCCGACTGGTCTTCCTACTGGATTTATGGCTATGGCAACGGCATTTACGGGCCGCTGGGTGAGGCCACCCGCTTGACCCGCCAGTTTGTGGAAAGCCATGGCTATGAAACAGTGGCTTCGCCGGGCTCGCACACCTTTTTGCCCCATGAGGCACCGCCGCACCGGCCACCGGTTGCAGCGGGCAAGCTGCCTTCTAATGTCGTCTTGCATATGCGCCTTACAGCAGCAGCAGCTGGCCTGGGTGAGCTGGGCTGGTCCAAGGTCTTTCTCACCCCGGAATTTGGACCGCGCCAGCGCTTTGAAATGTTCTTGACAGATGCAAAGCTGGAGCCTGATCCGCTGACCAAGCAAAATATCTGTGACCGCTGCATGCATTGTGTGCGGGATTGTCCCGGCCATGCCCTTTACAGCCAGCACAGGAAAGTCTCGGTCACCATTGAGGACAGAGAGTTTATGTGGGGCGATGTTGACCTGGGCAAGTGTAAGCTGACCCACTGGGGCCTTAATGAACTGGCTTCACCCTTTGTGAAAAAGGATCTGCCCGGCCTCAAGCTGGATATCGATCAGCAGAGCATGGGCTGGTATGAGGCCTATAATTTCGGCCGGGCCGTGGCGCCCCGCTCGCAATATCTGGGCACCATGGCGACTGGATTTGAAGAGCTGGGCCAGTCTGGCCGGCCCGGCAGTGTCTGCGGCGCCTATGGCTGTATCCAGTCCTGCTATGAGCATCTGCTGGAGGCGGGCCGGATCGGGCCGGATAAACGCCCCATCTACCTGCAGGACCAGGTGCCTGTCCAGGAGCTGCTGGCCAAAGCCGGGGAGGGAAATAAAGATGCTGAGTAAAGCAAAATTAGAGATACTAGCCCGAAAAAGCGGAATTGACTTGGTGGCGGTTGCCCCTGCGGCACGTTTTGCAGATGTGGAGCCGCACAGGAATCCTTTGACAATCTTCCCCCAGGCCCGCTCGATCATCATGTGTGCTCAGGAAATACCGCGTGGGGTTTTCCGCGGAATCGAAGAAGGCACCTTGTGGACCAGGCCGGGCCGCTTGATTGAACCGCATTATATCTACACACTGGCCCGTCACCTGGAGGACCTGGGGAAAACAGCTGTGCCCATCAGCCCCCTGGCGGCCGAGCGCTGGCCTGAGGGGGTTGTATTCCGCACCGGCAAGGTGGAGCCTAATGTCTATCCTGATCTGGCATATGGCGCAGTTGCCTGTGGCTTGGCCGAGATCGGCCTGTGCGGCTTTATCCTAACCAGGCAGCTGGGCATCCGCCAGGCTTTGGGCATGATCATCACGGATCTTGTGCTAGAAGCGGACCCCTTGCTGGAACCTTCTCTTTGCCAGGGCACAGATTGCGGTGCCTGTGCCGCTGCCTGCCCTTTACATGCCATTGACCTAAATAAGGTCACAGAACAGACAGTTTGCGGGGTCAGTTTCAAGGTGGCGGCTGTCAACCGGCAAAAATGCTCCTACTGCCCCAATGGTGCCTTTCCTGACACCACCCATGCCAATGCCATGCCCAACCGCCTGGCAGCGGCTTGCGGCAGGGCCTGCCTGGTCCAGCTGGAAGGCAGCGGCCAGCTGGAGAGAAAGTACCAGACACAATTTCGCCGCCGCCCAGCCTGGGGGATTGACCTGGCTGAAATTTGACCTGCAGTTAGTATTTAGCTAATTTTAAAAGAATAGTGCTGGCAGCTGCTTGCAGCTGCCAGCACCGTTTGTTTCTGCTTAACTTTGCTCTCAAGCAAATTGATTTTCAGTATAGAGCACGAATTGCTAAAGTCAACATAGAGTTTTCATTATAATGAACGAATCTATTGATAACTGCAAATATTTTCATTACAATGAAAATAGGTAGGTGATACTTATGATTAAACGCAAGCATTATCTAGATTTATTAGTTCCATTTATGAATACTGAGTTGATTAAGGTCCTTACTGGAGTCAGACGTTCTGGAAAATCAGTTATGCTGGAGCTAATCCGCAATTACTTAATTGAGCAAGGCGTCAAAAAAGAGCAGTTCATTATCCTTAATTTCGAAGAATTGAGATACGAGCCATACTTGGACTATCTTGAATTAAACAAATATCTGGAAGAAAAGATAGCCGGAAATGATAGTAAAAGTTATATTTTTCTGGATGAGATTCAAGAAGTTAAAAACTTTGAGAAGGTCATTAATTCATTGCAGGCGACATACAAAAACAGGGTTGATATTTATGTTACAGGCTCGAACGCCAAAATGCTTTCTGGTGAATTGGCAACTTTGCTGGGTGGACGTTACATCCAATTTGAAATTTATCCATTTACTTTTGCTGAATATAGCATAGGACGAAAAAGTATTGGCGAAGATAAGCTGGACGAGCAGTTTTTCTCTGCTTTTATTCTGGACGGTGGCATGCCTTTTTTAGTGCTGCAGAACTTTTCCTACCAGGAGCGGATTTCCTATCTGAGCGATGTTTATAACTCTATAATTCTTAAAGATATAATCGAAAGAGAAAATATTCGAGATCCCGAACTCCTTAGAAGGCTGTTAAATTTTGTGCTGGCTAATATTGGCAGAACATTTTCGGCCAGTTCCGTTCAGAAATATTTGAAAAATGAAGGCATCAAGGTGTCTGTTAATACCATACTAAACTATCTAGCCTATGCTGAAGCCGCTTATGCGATTATTCCTCTGAAGCGTTTTGATTTGCAAGGCAAGAAATTGTTGTCCACTCAAATGAAATATTATGTTGTGGATCATGGGCTGAGACAAGCGGTAATTGGGAGAAATGAGGATGACATTGAGCTTATCCTGGAAAATATCGTCCTTTTGGAGTTGATCTCCCGCTCATATGAGGTATTTGTCGGAAAAACCAAGCAATATGAAGTTGATTTTGTGGCCGAAAAAAAAGTGGAGAGTGGCCTGGATAGGAAATATATCCAAGTTTCATACTTGCTGGCTACAAAGGAAACCAGAACAAGAGAATTTCGTCCCTTAAGGGAAATCAATGATAATTACGAAAAAATGGTTCTTTCGCTGGATAGTTTTACCAGTGATTCTGATGGCATACACCACAGGAACCTGATCGCCTGGCTGCTTGATAAATGAGCTGGCCTTTTGCCTGGCAGCTAGGGGTAAAGAAAAAAAGCGGCCTGATCCAGGTCAGGCCGCTTGGTTAAGTACTGCATAAACCAGGTCGATTAGCTGATCAGATGTCCACCGCAATGGATTTTTGCTCGCGGGCAGAAGCAAAGGCCGCATCAATCACCTGCATGGTACGGCGGACAGTGGCGGGCTGGACAGCCAGCTGGGCCGGGTCCTGGACAGCAACAATAAAGTTGTCATAGAACTCATTGCCTGTGATGGGGACTTCCGGCAGAGCAGAACGCAAGATCTGCTCCGGACGCAGGGGGGCCATGGTGCGGCTGGAGCCGACTACAGGGTCAAGACCGTGCGAGACTTCCACCTTGATAGCGGGGTTGATCTTAGAGACCCGGCCGCCCTTGGCAGTGAAGTCATCAATCTTCAAGGTACCACTGTCGCCGTAGACAAACCAGCGCGGCAGTTTTTCCAGAGCGAAGACGCCACATTCGATGTGAGCTGATGTCTTGTCATCAAAAACCAGGGCGATCTTGAAATAGTCATCAACCACAGGTGTGTTGACTGACCAGAGCTGGGCAAAAACACTGGTGACCTTCTTATTGGCAAAGAGCTGGAGGATCTGGTCGACCTGATGGACACCCCAGTCATAAAGCATGCCGCCGCCATATTCCGGATCGGCCCGCCAGCCAAAGACTATCCCGCGTTCGCCTAGAACCCGTGATTCAACTGCAACTGGCCTGCCTAAAGAACCAGACTCAATGATCTCTTTGAGCATAAGGTAGTCTTGGTCCCAGCGCCTGTTCTGGTGGATGGTGAAGATCTTGCCGCTTTTTTTCTGGGCGGCGATAATGTCATCTAGCTCAGCCGTATTCATGGTGACCGGCTTTTCACAGATAACATGCTTGCCTGCTGTAAGTGCTTCAATTGAAAAATCACGATGGAACTGATTGGGTGTGGCAATCACCACCACATCCAGATCTGCCTGGGCCAGGAACTCGCTGCGGTCAGCAAAAAACTCCAGGCCGGCCTGTTCAGCCTCTGCCTTTTTGGCCAGATCGATGTCGTGGGCACAAGTGACACTGATACCTTCCGTTGCGGCTATTTTTTGCGCGTGGACGGCTCCCATATAACCTAAACCGAGAATTCCTGCACGTATCATATGCTGCTCCTTATAAGATGTAGTCATTTCAATTTTTAGCACGATTATTTAGTAAAAGCAAGGTGAGATAACTTCGATCATATGGACAAAGCGACTATCTTGGTTTTTTGTCTAGCTCTTTGCCCAGTGCGGGGCATTGACTCTCTTACTTCTTTGTGGTTTTGTATAACTGATGACAGTTCTTACTGTAAACAGCAAAAGAGGAGTGAAAAAAATGGACAAAGTCAAGGTTGCGTTTGTAGGCTGCGGTGGCATTTGTGGATTCCATCTGGGTCATCTACTTCAGTTTGATGATGTTGAATATGTCGGCTTCATGGACATCAGGCCGGAGCGGGCAGAACAAAGAGCTCAGGAAGCCGGTGGCGCCCCGGTTTATACCGATTACATCACCATGCTGGATGAGGCCAAACCGGATGTCTTGTATATCTGTGTACCGCCGGACCAGCATGGCTTTATTGAATTGGAAGCCATCAAGAGAAAAATCCATTTCCTGGTCGAAAAGCCCATGGCCCTGGACATGGCCACAGCAACAAAGATCCGGGATGCAGCTCAAGCAGCCGGTGTCATTACTTCTGTCGGTTTCCAGGATCGCTATCTGGACATCATAGAAAAAACCAAAGAGTTCTTGCAAGGCCGCCAGGTTGGTCTGGTCGACGGTGCCTGGCTCGGCGGTATTCCCGGTGTCTACTGGTGGCCCAAGTACGCTTCTTCCGGCGGCCAGATAGTCGAACAGAATATCCATCTTTTTGATATGTTGCGCTATCTGTTTGGCGAACCGGAGCGGGTTTATTGCGCGGCAGCACGGGGGATCGTTGATCAGGCAGGTTATGACCTGCACGATTACTCTTCCGCTGTTATCACCTTCAAGAACAAGATCATTGCCACCATGTTCACCGGTTGCTTCCTGACCCGCCATGTACCTAATAAAAATGGCCTGCACATCCGCTGCGCCGATGCTGATATCCGTTATATCCTGCGCCAGTCTGTTGAGCTGGACACTGGCAGCACTGTGGTCATGCATAAGCGGGAAGTTGACCAGGGCTTGATCGAAGACCGTGTCTTCCTGGACGCTGTCAAGACAGGTGATGCGTCTAAAATCCGCTCGCCTTATGCAGATGCCTGTAAATCACTGGCCCTGACTTTGGCCTGTAATGAATCAATTGAGACCGGCAAGGAAATTATCCTGGCCTGAGCCTTGAAGGAGGGTGCATTCATGTTTATCCTGACAGTCCACAATTCCTGGTTTCCCGGCGAGGACTATGACAAGTTTGTTTTAGCTAAAGAACAAAAATTTAAAGCCATGGAGATTTTAAACTGGAGCGGCCTTGATCTGGACCGGATCAAGCAGCAAATTGATCAAACCGGGGTTGAGGTTTCGGCTATCCTGGTCCAGTCCAAGGATCCGGCAGTGCAAAAGATGATTGCCAACACCCATGGTATTGTCAATAGCGATGCCCTGCCCGCCTTTGTCACAGCCATCCAGGAATCAATTGCTGCAGCGCAAAAGATCGGCTGCCGCAATATAGTTGTGACCACCGGTAACGAAGTTGGCGGACTTTCCCGCCAGCAGCAGCACGATAATATAGTGGCCGCTTTAAAAGCTGCAGCGCCTCTGGCGGAAGCGGCTGGGATCAGCCTGGTTCTGGAACCCTTAAATGTCCTAGTCAACCACAAGGGCTACTATCTGACCACCACAGCTGAAGGTGTGGAGATAATTAAAGAGGTGGGCAGTGACTATGTCCTCTTGCTCTATGATGTCTACCACCAGCAGATCACCGAGGGCAACCTGATTAATAATATCAAAGATAATATCGCCTATATTGGTCATATCCATGTCGGTGATGTGCCGGGGCGCAAGCAGCCCGGTACAGGTGAGATCAATTATAAGAATGTCTTCAAGGCCATCCGGGAGACTGGGTTTAGTGGCTTTGTCGTCTTTGAATGCGGCCTGACCGAACCAGTTGAAGTGGTCTGCCCCAAGATGTGGGCCCTGCTGGAAGACTAAAAACAAATCAGCAAACCGGCTTTGCCGGTAATAGACGACCGACCTGGCAGGTGCAAATAATTTTGCACCTGCTTTTGCCAGTATCCGGCAGTTGTAGCAGCAGCCGGATTAAGCTATTATTGGAAAAGAATCCAAAAATATCTGAACGGAGCTTGTTTAATGCTAAGTCGCCTCAAGCGCTTATTCAGCGCCCAGGACTTGACTGTTGGTCAGCCCATGAACAATCTGGTCAAGTTTTCCATTCCGCTTCTGATCGGTAATATCGCCCAGCTCTTTTACAGCACGGCTGATTCCATTATTGTCGGCCGGGCAGTAGGGGATACAGCCCTGGCAGCAATCGGGTCGGTCATGCCGATCATCAATTTGCTTTTAGTCTTGTTCATGGCTATTGCCACAGGAGCCGGCATCCTGGTTTCACAGGCCTATGGTGCCAAAGAGTACAAACTGCTGGAAAAAACCATCGGCAATGCCTTGACCCTGGTCTTTTTCTCCTCGCTGATCATCATGGTGCTGGCCCTGTCCCTGGCCCGGCCCATCCTTAACCTGCTGGACACACCAGTGGAAATCAAAGAGATGTCCTATTCTTACCTGACCACCATCTTTATGGGTATCCTTGGTTTTGGTTTTTATAATATCATCTCTGGTATTTTGCGTGGCTTGGGTGATTCTATCACACCCCTGCTTTTTTTGATTGTGGCCACTATCCTCAATATCGGCCTGGATATCTGGTTTGTGGCCGGCCTGGGCTGGGGAGTGGCCGGAGCGGCATTCGCCACTGTTATCGCCCAGTCCATCTCTGCCCTGCTTTGCCTGCGCCATCTGCTCAAAATGAAAGACCTGGTCAAGATCAACCGGCAGACCTTAAAGCCGGACTGGTCCTTGTCCCGTCAGCTGCTTAAAGTCGGCATGCCGGCCGGGATCACCCAAGCTGTCTTTTCCATGGCCATGGTTGTAGTTCAAGCCTTGACCAACTCAATGGGTTACCAGGTTATCACCATGACCACTGCCGTGATGCGGGTGGATAGCTTTGCCATGATGCCCAACTTCACCTTTGGCATGGCTATCACCACCTTTGTCGGCCAGAATATCGGTGCCAGGCGCCTGGACAGAGTTGAGCAGGGAGCCAAGGCTGTCCTGAAACTGGGTCTGTCCGTATCGGCCAGCCTGACTTTCCTCTTGCTCTTTTTTGGCAGTAACCTGATCAGTCTTTTTACAGAAACACCTGCAATCATTTACTTAGGCCAGAGGATGATCAAGATCCTGGCTGTCGGCTATATCGCCATGTGCCTGACCCAGATTTTTGGCGGGATCATGCGCGGGGCGGGTGACACCATGCCTTCCATGTGGATTTCCATGATCACTACAGTGCTTTTCCGGGTGCCGACTGCCTACACCCTGGCCTGGCTGACCCGTTCTGAGACCTGGCCCAACGGTTCACCGGATGCCTTGTCTTTTTCGCTTCTGACCAGCTGGATCCTGGGTTCTGTTTTCAGCTATATCTGGTACCGTACGGGCAGATGGAAAAAGAAAAGGATGTTGGATCAGCTGGCAGACCCAGCTGTTCAGGAAATTTGAGCCTTTGTCTGTGGCAAAGCTCACGGTACGCGCAGCGGCTTCATGATACAATTTAAAGTAATTGTTATTAGGAGGTAATTTTTATGAAATCACTAGTAACCAGTTACCGGCTCCACAATGGAGTGGAAATCCCCTGGGTCGGCTTTGGCACCTGGCAGATCAAAGCCGGTGAATCAGCCTACAGTTCAGTTGCCGCAGCCCTGGCTGCCGGCTACCGCCATATCGATACAGCTGCCGCTTACGGCAATGAAGAAAGTGTCGGCCAGGCTGTCCGCGACAGCGGCATCGCCCGTGAGGATATCTTCATCACCACTAAACTGGCTAACCCTGACCATGGCTATGAGGCAACCAAAGCCGCTTTTGAGCTATCCATGCAAAAATTAGGTTTGGATTATCTAGATCTCTATTTGATCCACTGGCCCAACCCGATTAAATTCCGTGACAACTGGGCTGAGGCCAATGCTGGTTCCTGGCGGGCTTTTGAAGAGTTTTACCGGGCCGGCCGGATCCGTTCGATTGGTGTGAGTAACTTCCGGCCCCACCATCTGGATGAACTGCTAAAGACTGCCACTATTGTGCCCATGGTCAACCAAATCCGGCTCTGCCCGGGTGACACCCAGGACGAGACAGTGGCTTACTGCCGGGACAAGGACATCCTGCTCCAGGCCTACAGCCCTCTGGGCACCGGAAAAATTTTCAGTGTGCCCCAAATGCAGGAACTGGCCCAAAAGTACGGCAAAACAATTGCCCAGGTCAGCTTGCGCTGGAGCCTGCAGATGGGCTTTTTGCCCCTGCCCAAGTCGCAGACACCGGCCAGGATCCGGGAGAATGCCGATATTTTTGACTTTGAGCTGACTGATGCAGATGTCAAGCTCTTGGCTGGTCTTGAGGATTGCTGCGGCACAGGCTCAGATCCGGACAAGATCACTCATTAACCAAGAAGCGATGGAGGCTAGTTCATGAAGGTTCAGGAGCGGTTTATTAAGTACGCTGCCATTAACACCAGTTCAGATGAAGAGTCGGCTACCCGGCCCAGTACCCAGTGCCAGCTTGATCTGGCCCGCCTGCTGGCAGCTGATATGCGCGATCTGGGTCTGCGTGGGGTCAGGATCAGTGAATATGGCTATGTTTATGGTTATCTGCCGGCGACGCCGGACTATGAGGACTGCCCTAAACTGGGCTTTATCGCCCATATGGACACCAGCCCTGATGCCCCCGGTGCCGGGGTTAAACCCCAGCTATGGGAAAACTACCAAGGCCAGGACCTGGAACTGGCAGACGGTGTCTGCCTCAGCACCAGCCGCTTCCCTCATCTAGCTAGTCTGGTGGGGCAAACCCTGATCACATCAGATGGCACAACCTTGCTGGGGGCTGATAACAAGGCAGGCATTGCTGAGATCCTGACTGCTTGTGAGATCATGATCCGGGAAAAAATCCCCCATGGCCGGGTCTGTGTGGCCTTCACTCCAGATGAAGAAATTGGCCGTGGTGCTGATAATTTTGATCTGGTTGAATTTGCAGCCGACTTTGCCTTTACCATGGATGGCGGACCAGTTGGTGAGCTGGAGTATGAAAACTTTAATGCTGCCGAAGCTGAGATTGAGATAAAGGGTGTAGCGGTCCATCCTGGTACAGCCAAGGATATCATGGTCAATGCCCTGACAGTGGCCTGCGAGCTGAACGGCCTTTTGCCAGCCGGCCAGACTCCGGCTGAGACAGAAGGTTATGAAGGTTTTTATTTCCTGCGTAAGCTGACCGGATCAGTTGACACAGCCAGACTGGCCTACAGTCTGCGCGATCATGATAGTGCCATCCTAGAGGAAAGAAAGGCAAAACTGCTGGCGGCAGGCCAAAGCCTTAATGAACGTTATGGACCTGAGACAGTTAAAATTGCAATCAGTGACCGCTACCGTAATATGGCTGATGTGATCAGGCAGCACCCCCATCTGGTGGAAACTGCCCGGCAGGCCATGCAAAATCTTGCTATCAAGCCCCTGATCATACCGATGCGCGGCGGTACTGATGGAGCGACTTTAAGCTATAAGGGCCTGCCTTGTCCCAATCTGGGCACAGGCGGCTATGCCTACCACAGTGTTTTGGAGCATATTACTGTTGAAGCTATGGAGCAGTGTACGGACCTGATCGTCGAACTGGTCCGCCTCTACGCCAAAGGTTCAGCAGACAGCTAAAAGAAGGAGCTAGTAAGATGCGGGTAGCCAGGCGGGACCAGCTTTACTCCACTCACAGCCGCTTTAATACGCCGGCCTTGACCGTGCAGCCCGGCGAGATCTTCCAGGTTGAGACCGAACTTTGCAGCGGCGCCTGGCTGGAGCGGCCCACAGACCATTTCGAACTGGAAAAAATCCAGGGTGTTAATCCAGCTGTGGTCATAGCAGTTGCCGGAGCTCAGCCCGGCGCTTGTTTGGCAGTGGAAATCCTGGACATTAAGCCGGAGCGGCTCGGCTATACCGGCTATATTTATCCGAAAAACCCCTTGGCCCGCCAGATTCTAGGTTATGACTTAGAGCGCAACACCAAGACTGTGGTCATTGAAGACGGTCACATCCTCTGGAGCGAGCAGCTGCGTTTGCCGCTGGCACCTATGATCGGCACCCTGGGCACAGCGCCGGCCCAAGAAGAACTGCTCAACAGCAAGGGTGGCCCCCATGGTGGCAACATGGATGTTCAGGAAGTGACGATTGGCGCCACTGTCTATCTGCCGGTTGCCGTGCCGGGCGCCTTGCTGCATGTGGCGGATGTCCATGCCCGGCAAGGTGATGGGGAGATTAACCTGGCCGGTGGAGTAGAATGTCGCTCTACTGTGACTTTAAAGACCTCAATCTGCCAGCGCTTTCAAGGTCTAACCAGTGTCCGGCTGGAAAACCAGGACTATATCATGACTGTTGCCTGTGCAGCTTCAGTTGAAGCATCTTTCCAGGCTGCTGCCCGTGCGATGCTGCACTGGCTGGCGGCAGACTATGATCTGACTGAAAAAGAGGCCTATCTCCTGATGGGCCAGCTGCTTGAGGCCCGCTGCACCCAGTTTGTCAATCCGACCAGCAGCTATATCTGCAAGATGCCCAAAAGGTTTTTACCATGAGTCGCAAACAAATTACGCTCATCTGCCTGATTGGCTACTTTTTGACCGGCTGCATCCCGATTATGCTAGCCCCGGCCCTGCCCTCCTTGATCTCTGCCTTCAGCCTGACACTGACCAGTGCCGGCCTGGTTTTTTCTTTGCGCTCAGCCGGATCTTTTTTAGGAGTCACCTTAGGCGGCACCTTGTCTGATCGCTGGGGCCGAAAACCCCTGATTGTGCTGGGTGCACTGGTCCAGGGCCTGCTCTTCGCCCTGGTCGGCCTGGCCCGAAGCTGGCTGCTGGTAATTATTTTTCTGGGCCTGGCCGGCTTTTTTGGTGGTTTGACCAATCCTTCTTTAAATGCCCTGATGGGCGAAACCAACAGTGAAAAGCGCGGTGCCGCACTTAACTCCCTGCATGGGGTCTATGGCCTGGGTGCCATGACTGGTTCTTTACTGGCTGGCCTTTTAGTCTCCTCACAGCTGGGCTGGCGGGCTGTATTTTTTTGTAGCAGTCTGCTCTGGCTCTTGTTTGGCCTTGTTTTTAGCAGGGTCCGCCTGCAACCGGTCGCCCGGGTTTTCCAGGACAAAAAGCAGATGTTTTTAAAACCACTCCGGCTTTTCTGGCAGCCGATCTTTCTGTTGCTTTTTGCTGTTTCATTTATTTATAATGGCTCAGCCACCAGTCTGGTCAGCTGGATCAACACTTATCTGGACCAGGCCAGCCTGCCACTGGTTTTAGGTGCCGGGATGATTTCTATCTTTTACCTGGGCCTTTCCAGTGGCCGCTTTGCCTGCACCCTGCTAGTGGAAAAGCTGGGCTATGTGCGCCTGATCTTGTTTTGCGCCCTGGGCAGCCTGCTTTTTTACCCCCTGGTTATTTTTGCTTCGGCCCCTTTTCTGATCGGTGTTGGTGTTTTGCTGTGTGGTTTTTTCTTAGGTGGACTGCACCCGACCGGCCTAGCTTTAGCCTCGCGGCTTTATCCGGAGCTTGGCGGGACAGTGGCCAGCCTTTTAGCTATGGCCCTGACGCTTTCTTCAATGACTGTGCCCTGGCTGATTGGGTTAGTAGCCGATTATGCAGGATTCAGCCGGGCCTTTTTGCTCAGTAATGGCTTGCTTATTTTGCTTTTACCGGTGACTGCCCTGCTGGACCGCCAGCAAAAGCAGTTGCAACTGGACAGACAAAGGATCTGATGGAGGAGTTACCAAAGATGGACTGGCAAGTTGAAACATTCTTAAAAAATCTGTTCGATGGTGTTAAACAAGAATATGCTTTTCGGGCAAAAACGAAAGAACAGTGGCAAGAGTGGCAAACTGACTTAAGTGAGATCTTTAGCCGCCAGCTGGGCCTGGCCGGCCTGCCGCTGCCTGAGGGCCCTATTGCTGCCCGCCTGCTGGAAAAAGTCAGTTGCAACGGTTACAGCCGCAGCCGGCTGGGACTTCAGCTGGCAGCTGACCTGGAGGTGCCCGTTTATGTCTTGGAACCGGATCAGATAAAAAAGCCGCTAGCGGCCATAATTGCCTGCCACGGCCATGGTTACGGCAGCCGGGACCTGGTTGGCCTGACAGCGGAAGGCCAGCCCAAAACAGGTGAGGCCGGCTACCAGGAGAATTTTGCCCTTGAGCTGGTCCAGCGCGGCTTTTTAGTGATAGTGCCGGACTTGTTTGGCTTTGGTGACCTGCGCCTGGCAGAAGACAAGGCTAAGGGTGATCCACGGGCCAGTTCCTGCTACCGGATTTCTGCTGACCTGCTCCAGGTGGGCCATTCTCTGGCCGGCCTTAGGGTCTGGCAGATCCAGCGCATCCTGGACTGGCTGGGTCAGCTGGAGGAAATAAGGCAGGATAAGATTGCCTGCATGGGTATTTCCGGCGGTGGCTTGGTCTGTTCCTTCTCAGCGGCCCTGGACACGAGGATCCGGGCAGCTGTGGTCAGTGGTTACACCAACACCTTCCGGGGCTCCATCATGGCCATGCACCATTGTATTGACAACTTCACACCTGGTCTTTTGCCCTATGCCGAGATGCCGGACCTGATCGGCTTGATTGCCCCGCGGCCGCTTTTTGTGGAAAGTGGGTCCGAGGATCCGATCTTTCCGGAAGCCGCCACTAGAGAAGCCATCCGGCAGCTGGAAGGGATCTATCAGCTCTTGGGGCAAGAAGACAAGTTCGCTTGGGAAATCTTTCCGGCCGCCCACCAGATCTGGGGCGAAAAGGCTTATGCCTGGCTGGAAGACTGGCAAAAGGCAGCGGACTAGCTGCTTTTAAAAAAGGAGATCGATTATGATGTTAGCTGTTGGCACAAAAGCGCCGGATTTCACCCTGCCTGACCAGGATGGCCGGCTCCACTCACTGACAGACTATCTGGGT
>CAZZGG010000002.1:0-17437 GCA_964654125.1 uncultured Oscillospiraceae bacterium | reverse complement strand
AAAAAGTCATCTTGTACTTTTATCCCAAGGATGATACACCGGGCTGCACCAAACAGGCGCAAAATTTCACTCTTTTAGAACCACAGTTTACGGAAAAGGGTGCTGTCATCCTGGGTGTCAGTAAGGACAGTGTAGCTTCACACAAGAAATTTGCTGATAAGTATGACCTGTCTTTCACCTTGCTGGCTGATCCTGGCCTGGATACGATCAAGGCCTATGGCGTCTGGCAGGAAAAGCTGAGTTTTGGCAAGACCAGCCTGGGCGTGGTCAGGACCACCTACCTAATCGATGAGGCCGGGGTGATTGTCAAAGCCTTTGCCAAGGTCAAGGCGGCCGATAATCCCCTGGATATGCTCGGTGAGCTCAGCGTGCTTTAACTGACCAGTGCCGGCAGGAAAAAGACCAGCTGGGGGAAGAGGACCAGGATGGCGATGCAAACAAAAAGAGCGATGACAAAAGGCCAGACACCTTGAAAGATAGTCTCGACCTTAAGGTCCTTGACAACACCCTGGATGATGAAGACATTCATGCCGACCGGGGGCGTGATGACACCCAAAGCCACGATCAGGACGATGATGACACCAAACCAGATCGGATCATAGCCCAGCACATCGACTGCCACAGGGTAGAAGATGGGGATGGTTAAAAGGATCAGGGCCAGGGCGTCGATGACGCAGCCTAAAAGCAGGTAGATCAGCAGGATTACGCCTAAGACTAAAAAGGGTGGCAGGGTCAACGAACCGGCCCAGCTGGCCAAGGCGAAGGGCAGGCGGCTGATAGCTATGAAACGGCCGAAGACTATTGCTGCAGCCACGACCAGCATGATCATGGCTGTGGTTTTGGCGGTAGCCAGGAGCGAGTCTTTAAAGCCCTGCCAATTTAGCTGGCGGCGCAGTAGTGTCACCAGCAGGATACTGGCCACCCCGACAGCACCGGCTTCTGTAGGCGTGAAAAAACCGGCAAAGAGGCCGCCTAAGGATATGATGAAGGTGAAGAGGATTTCAAAAAGACCGCCTCCCAGGCTGCTTATCCTATCCTTCCAGCCAAAACGTGGTCCGGCCGGGGCGATCTCGGGTTTGATTCTGACCTGGATTAAAATGGTCAGGATGTAAAGCAGCATCAGTAAAAGACCCGGTATAATGCCGGCGATGAAGAGCTTGCCGATCGACTGCTCTGTCTGGATGCCATAAACGATAAATATGACGCTGGGCGGGATCAGCACACCCAGGGCACCGCCGGCAGCTACGCTGGCGGAGGAGAGTGAATCGTCGTAGTTATATTTTCTCATTTCCGGCAGGGCGATAGCGCCCATGGTGGCGGCAGTGGCTGTGTTGGAACCGCAGATGGTGCCAAAGATGGCGCAGGCAATCTGGGTGGCCATAGCCAGGCCGCCTTTTTTGTGGCCGATCAGCTTGTAGGTGAAGTTATAAAGGCTGCTGCCGACACCGGAATAAAAGGCAATAAAACCCATCCAGATGAACATGGGGATGACACTTAAGGAGTAGGTAGAGAAGGAACTGAAGATGTCAGCACTGGCCATGCTCAGGGCAGCACTGAATGATGTGATGGCAGCAAAGCCGGCCAGGCCAACAGCCATCATGGCATAGGCGATGGGGATTTTTAAAAAAATCAAGAGAAAAAAGATAACAATACCGCTTAATCCAATTAACTCAGGTGTCATTTTGTGGCTCCTTTAGCAGATCTGGAAAAACTTCTGGCCAGGACAGTCAGGGCTAAGACGGCAAAGCAAAAAGCCAGCAGATAAACAAAAATAAAAAGAGGCGTCTTGGTGGTGACTGATGCTTCGCCTGTCTTTTGCAACCGGCTGCCCAGATCCAGCAGGGCATAGCTATAGGCAGCCAGCAGCAGGGCTGAGAAGATGTCACCGGCCAGTGTGATGATTTTTCTAGTCCTGGGACTGGTTTTAGCAATAAAATAACTGAGCTCAATCTGGCCATCGTTGACAGTGCAGTAGGCCAGGGCAAAGCCGATGATGATGATGGTCAAAAAACCGGAAATGTCATAGCTGCCGGCTAGGGGGTATTTGAAGGCTGCCCGCAAAATGACATTGAGCGTGACCAGCAGCATGAGGGCCACCAGACCTGCACAGGCAATGATGTTGAGCCAGCTGGCCAGTTTTTCTAATGCCCGGCTGAATTTGTCTAGAGCTGATTTGGACATAGATTTCCTTTCCGGCTTATTTGTAGATCCCATTATATTTTTCTGCCAGGTCAAATATTGTGCTGAAAGGATCGTTGTCCAGACCCAGACCGGCCAGCTTTTTTTGATATTCTGCTTGCAGGGGCCTGATTTTTGCCAGCCAGAGCTCTGTTTCAGCTTCTGACAGCTCAATCACTGTCATTTTTTCTTCGTCCAGGGCATAGGCCAGGGCTTCTTCATTTTGCTTGTCCCATAAGGAAGCTGCGGTTTCTTCTTGAAATTTTGTGCTGATTTGCTCCAGTGTTGCCTGCAGCTCCTGGGGCAGCCTGTCCCAGGCAGCCTGATTCATAGTCACGAAAAACAAGGTGTTGTAGGCAAAAGGTGTCCTGGTTATGTAGTCAGTCACTTCGGCATGTTTCCAGCCCTTCAGCACTTCGATCGGCGAGAGGTTGGCTTTGACAACACCTTTGGCCAGGGCATCGTAGGTGTCGGACTGGGGCATGCCGACTGGAACACCACCCAGGCAGCTGATTGTCTCGGCACTGATGCCAGTGGCTCGCACTTCCTGGCCAGCCAGGTCAGCCAGGCTCTTGATGGGGCTCTTGCTGAAGAGATCACCAGGTCCGGTAGCCAGGAGCATGAGCAGGTGGGTGTCCTGCAGCTCGGCTGGCTGGAGCAGGTGGGCACCTTCCCAGGCCACCATGCTGGCTGCCTTGGAGTTGTTGTAGCTGACTCCAGGCAGTTCAAAAGCCTCCATGACTGGAAAGCGGCCTGGAGTGTAGGAATAGCAGGAAAGGCCGATATCTGCCACGCCTGAGACGACACTGTTATAGATATCCGCTGCCTTGGCCAAAGACTCACCGGGATAGCTCTCAATGATTAGCTGTCCGTCTGTCGCTGCACTGAGAGCCTGGCTCCACTCCTTGATAAGGACGGTTTCTGCCGGATGGCTGGCTGGAAAAAAGTGGGCTAAAGTCAGTTTATACTGAGCCTTACCCTCCACCTGACAGCCAGCCAGAACTAAAGCCAACGTTAAAACTAAAGCTGGCAGCAAAATAAGCATCCTGCTTCTGCTAGACATAAAAAAATCCCCCTCGCTTCTCACATGGTCCATAACCATGCCGCAAGGTGGAAATGCCTGTCAGATCGACAGATCGAAAAATGCATTTACTTCCATCCTACCATTCTACTTGCATGACATGATCAGGAACTACCATTTTACTGTGCTACAAGGCCAAGTATAGCTATACCAGCCTGTTCTTGTCAACCGGCCAGGGCGCTGCTTATCCATTAAAGCGAGACACGATATTTTTCAAATGCTCTAAAAAACGCCTTAATGCGATCTATTTGGTTCACCTGATAAGCATAAGCTCCGAACTGGGTTCTGATCAGGCTAACTCCTGCTGCAACAGCTCCATCAACCCATGCTTGGATCTGCTCATCTGTCATGTCTGTGATGTGGTATGAATAAAGCAACCAGTCAAAGCTGATGGCAGGATCAAGCAGATTTTTCATATCAGTCAAAGTTAGCATATTAGCTACAGAAGGCTGGAAATGATTAAGCTTCAGTTCTTTGAGCAGAGGCAAATGTCTGGCTGACAGATTTTCCAGATGCAGGAACCTGTTTTTGCCATTTGTCAGTCCTGCATACTGCTGCTCTAGAAATGGCAAGACAAATTTCGGCCACATGGCTGGAGGGACAAGACTGGCAAAATCATCAGCTATTCCTGCTGAGTCCTGTATTTCTGCTGCGTTATTAATGCGCCGTGTCAGCTTAACAAAATCAATTATGCTGTCCGTCAAGAGTACTAAAAAATGCTTGCTCTTTTCGGGTTCATCGTATAGGTCTAGTAAAAAATCCTGGCCCCGCATCAGAACTGCTGAGGTTAATGGCCCCTCCACACCGAAGCCGGAAAAGGGAATATTTTCTGCCGGGAATTGTTCTTTCAGGTAGTGCCAAGTCGACAGATAATGTGAGAACCATTCATTTTTGGTGAAATCACTACTTTTTTTCTCAGACAAGATCTCCAGGCCTGCATCTAGAGAAGATGCAAAAGGCTTAATATTTGGCTCCCCATCCTTTGGGACAAGAACAGGTGCGCCTAAACAGACCAGATGGCCATATGACAAGGGTGCTGGCGCTGGCTTGCGCAGGGGAAAAAGATCGGCAAAATCATTTTGCAGCCGTCTCGTGGCAGTCCGCCAGGCTTGGGCACATTTTTCTGGACTCATGAAAAAATCATAAGAGGAAATCCCCGCCAGATAGGGGATAACATCGTGGTAGATTTCAACGATTGGCTGCAGCTCAATTCCATTGCATTTATAGCTCATTTTGCCCTCCGGCCTTGCCTGCCTGCTCGCTGTTTGTATGAATCTGTAATGCCCGCATGACTCCATGTTGGGCTGCATTCTCAGTTAAGTGCAGTATATCAGATCGTGCCTTGCCAATGGCAAGTACAGGTAAAAATTTGCGCTCGATTATGCTAAGGGCCAGATTATCCGCCTTGCATGTTATCCTGATTATCTGCTGGCAATAAAAAGAACCAGATATATCCGGCTCTTCTTGATATATTTGAAAAAGATCGCAGCTTTTCATCCAGCATTGGTCCAACTGAACAATAAAAATTCTCGCTCTAGTGATAATCGGCCGGTAGCTGTTCTAATAGATGGCTGACATCATTAAAATAGAACATCCGGCTGGTGGGATCGGTGCCGTTTTCTTTGCTGAAGACAAACTTGCTCACGCTGGTATTATAGGCCAGGCGGAAGCTGGCAACCTCTTTTAAGCCCAGTAAGTGGCAGATCAGGAAGCGGTTGAAGATGCAATGGGCCACGACAGCTATCTTTTCCTGCCGGCCAAACCTGCCGGTCAGGTAGTCTGTGATAAAGGCTGCTCTGGCAAAATGGTCAGCATCAGTAGCCTGATCAGAAAAATAAAGGATCTGGTCTTTGTTTTGCCAGTGTGGGGCTAGGCTGACTGGGTGCTCCTGATCCAGATCATTATACAAATCTGTGATATTAAAGCTTTCATCGATCTGTGGGATGCCGCACTCGGCCAGCTCCGGTACAATTTCGATAGTTCTGGCACCGTTTAGCGGCTGCCGGCTGGCAACCTGTCCGGCTGTGCGGGCGGCGCGGCTGAGCGAGCTGGCCAGGATATGATCGAATTTAATACTGCTTAACCTTTGGCCCAGCAGGCTGGCCTGTTGCTGGCCTTGCTCGCTGAGGCCCGAATTATAACGATACAAACCTGTAGTATCCAAGGGGATCAGGCCAGCGTTAGTCATGGATTCAGCATGCCTGATCAAGTAGAGTTCGAAAGAATAATCATTGTTTTGTGGCATATCTTCAGCTTCTCCTATAGTTAATCAGGCTTTAAGTATAGCTGATCTGCTGAAAAAAGTGAAAAAATAATGAACGACTATTTTGGTAACAAAAAAAGTGGCAGCCAGGCAAAAAATGACCTATACTGCGCCTAGGAGGGTGTCGCCATGCTTTTTGCCTGCATTATTGAGAACACAGATATAAGTATCGGTTTACTGGACCGGGATCGCCTGGTCTACTCAGCCCGGCTGGCCACGGATGTCAGGCGCACAGCTGATGAATACGCCCTGATCATCAGCGGCCTTATGACCAGGCAGGAGTTGGATCTTTCTCAAATAAACGGGGCAATTATTGCCAGTGTAGTCAGGCCTTTAGGACCAGTGCTCAGTCAGGCCCTGGCCAGTCTATTTCAAACCAGCCCTCTTATACTGGGGCCTGGCATAAAAAGCGGCCTTTCGATCAGGACTGATATCCCCTCCCAGGTCGGGGCTGATATTGTTGCCAATGCTGTTGGTGCCTTAGAGCGCTACCCTGGACCGCTCCTGGTGCTGGACTTTGGCACTGCCTCAACCCTGGCCGCAGTCAACGAGAACAAGGAGCTTTGCGGGGTGATCATCTGCCCCGGCATCCGTTCCTCCCTGGATGCCTTGTCACAAAATGCTGCTGAACTGCCCCGGCTTGATTTGCAGGCCCCGCGCCGCCTTTTGGGGAAAAACACCCTGGAGGCCATGGCCAGTGGTATTATATACGGCCACGCCGCCATGATCGACGGCCTGCTTGACCGGATCAAGGCTGAGTGGAATAATGAACTTACTATCATAGCAACCGGCAGATATGCTGCTCAAGTCGTGCCCTTTTGCCAAAGGCAGGCCGGGATCAACCTGGACCAGCAACTGGCCTTTAGCGGCTTAAACAGGATCTTTGCCTTGAATCAACCGAAAAAATAAAAGCGTTGCACCCAGCTAATGGGGCGACAGCAAAGGAGCAGAAAAATGGAAAATAGCAAGAAAACAAACACGCTGTGGATGGTACAAACGGCTATACTGTCAGCAATCGTTCTTCTCATGGCCTTCACTCCCCTGGGCTTTCTCAGGGCAGGCCCGATTGAAATCACCTTCTTAACCATACCTGTTGTTGTGGCAGCTGTCCTGGTCGGTCCAGCCAGCGGTGCTGTTGTTGGCCTGGTCTTTGGTGTCAGCAGCTTTGCCACAGCCTTTTCATCGCCCTTTGGCATGGCCTTATTGGCAATCAGTCCTTTTTACACCTTTATATTAACTATAGTACCCCGGATCCTGGTCGGCTGGCTGACCGGCCTGATCTTCCGGGCCCTCTACCGGCCTGAAAGAGAAAAGAATATGGCTTATACGGTGGCGGCAACCATTGCCTCCTTGAGCGGGGCTTTGCTCAATACTGTCCTTTTCGTCGGAAGCTTATTTTTACTTTTCGGCAATTCAGAATACCTGCGCAGCTTTGGTGAGACAACCCTGGATATCCTGGCAGTCCTGATCACAGTTAATGCTGCCGTAGAGGCTGTTGCCACCATGGTGTTGGGAGCCAGTGTGACCAAGGGGCTGCATGTTGCCACCCAAAAAATAGCCGCAACTAGATCAGGCAACTAGATAGTAAGAGAAAAGACTTTATCTTGGCGGCCAGCGCCAGGCTTTGCCTGGCGCTGGTCGCCTTGTTGTGCTGGGCTGATGCTATCTGTATAATCGGCAGTGAGATCGCACATGGAAAGGATTAAAAAACAGTGGCAAGAAGACAGCACCCTTTGATCCGGTCTTTACTGGAACTAAAAGGCAATGCCAGGGCTTGTATTTATCTAGAGCCGCTTTGGGGTATAGGCTATAACCTCTACATCCCCTTTATCAGCTTGTATATGGCCCATCAGGGCCTGTCAGATGCCCGCATCGGCCTCCTGCTCAGCATTGGCATGGTGGTGCAAGTTTTTACAGCACTTTTAGGCACTCCTGTGGTCGACAAGATAGGCCGGCGCCAGACCACCTTTGTTTTTGGCCTGATCAGCTGGTCTTTGCCGGTCGTGATCCTGATTTTTGCGCAAAACTTCTGGTGGTTTTTAATCTATACTTTTTTTGCGGCTGTCTACCAGGTGGAGTCAGCCGCCTGGAACTGCCTGCTGGTCGAAGACGCCCAGCAGGACCAGATCGTCGACATGTACAACTGGGCCACGATCAGCGGTCTTTTGGCTGTTTTCTTTGCTCCCCTGGCCGGGATCTTGATCAGGCAGATGCCCTTTGTCAGAGCCATCCGTTATATCCTGGTCTTTTCTTTTTTCCTGATTTCGGCCAAGATCACTGGTCTTTATTTTTGGTCCTCTGAGACCAGGCATGGCCAAAAAAGGATGGCCGAGACCAGGCATTTGCCATACAGGTCCCTGCTGACTGGTCAAAAACAGGTTTTACAGCAGCTTTTAGGCAATAAAGCCACTGTGCAGACCATGGTGGTGATTGTTTTGATCCAGATTTCCAATCTGGTCTCAAGTAACTTTTTTGCCCTCTTTGCCACCCAAAAAGCCGCCATACCTGAATGGTTGATTGCCTACTTCCCCATGGCCCGTTCCGCCATCATGCTTTTTTTCATTTTCGGCTTACAGCAGTTTTTAGCTCGCTTTTCTTTGCAGCAAGTCTTGAAGGCCGGTCTTTTCACCTACTGCCTGACCACTGGTCTATTGCTTTTAGCCCCGCATGTGGGACGCGGCCTGCTTTTGGGCTACACCCTGCTTGATGCCCTGGCCTATGCCCTGGTCTGGCCCAGGCGCAATTCCTTGCTGGCCCTGAACATGGACAGCCAGGAAAGGGCACGCGGCTATGGCCTGGTTAATGCCCTCATGATCATGGCCGCTTCACCTTTTGGCTGGCTGGCCGGTTTTTTGTCTGACTATAACCGTTCCTTGCCCTTTGTTTTAAATGCCTTACTTTATCTGGCTTGCCTGGTTTTTATCAGCCGGGCCAAAGATATCAATGATCTTGCGGTGGCTGGTGGCTGAGTAGGAGGAATAACTGGTGTTTTGGTTTAATGTTTTTGCTATCAGTGCCCTGACAACCGTTTCGTCTTTAAGTCTGAAACAGATGCAAAAGCGGCACATGCGCCACTTTTTTGATTATTTCAGCTTTCTAGGCCTGATGAGCCTGGGCCAGATCATCATCATCCTGGCCCTGCCGCCTTATGAAAAGTTAAACTTCACTGCGCCAGCTTTGCTACTTGGCCTAAGCAACAGCCTGACCAGTGTCACCTACTATGTTTTCATGACTTTTGCTTTTGCCAGTGGACCACTGCTTTTGACCAACAGTATCCTGGCCCTTTACCTGCTGATCCCGATCAGTTTCGGCCTGATCTTCTGGCAGGAGACCTTGTCGTTTTTGACTGTGGCTGGTCTTTTGCTGTTCATGGTCAGTGTGCTCTTGATCAGTAACTCCAGCTACTATGAAAAAGAAAGAGAAAAGAAGATCCAGCCGCGCTGGCTTTTTTTAGTCCTGGCAGCTTTCCTGGCCAATGGCATCACATCTACAGTTTCCAAACAGGCAGCCCGGCTTTCGCCCCAGACTAACCGGGAATACCTGCTGAGTGGGCGGCTTTTTGTGATTGTGATAGCCCTTTTAGTCCGTTTGGGCTGGCGGATCTGGCAGCGCCACAAAAAAGAACAGCCTGAACTAATCTGGCAAAACCAGCGCTTTTTGGGGCTGACTTTTGTCAGTGGTTTTGCCATGGGTATATCAAACATCATTTTTATGAAGAGTGTAGCCGGATCTGCTTCGGCCCTGTTTTTTCCGGCCACCCAGGCTTTTGGCCTGGTCATGCTCTTTATTTCCTCCCGCCTGATTTTCCAGGAGCGGCTTAGCCAAAAGGCACTGGCCGGGTTTATAATGATTGTGGTGGCTATTTTACTGATCGGCTTTGGCTGACAAGCAAGGAGGCTTTTTATGAAAAGGCAAGCGGACGAACAAACCAGAAGAATCATTGGCTTTGCTGAGTATGAACTGAACCGTTACCGCAGTTTTATGGACAAAAGTGCAAAAAGAGAAGACACTGGTCTGAAGGTGGGACTTTTTGCTGATCTGTTACCTGACCGGGCAGTTTCGCATAATCCTTTTGATGATGAGATTTATATTGAAGTCGCCAATGGTCAGGGCATCATTGCCGGAGCCAATCCACGCAGTTGCCTGCTGGCTGTCTACCGGCTCCTAAAGGAAGCCGGCTGCCGTTTTATGCGGCCGGGTCCGCATGGTGAACTGGTTCCACAACTGGACTGGTCGACTCTTTTTGTTTCAGTGGATGAGCAGCCTTCCTACCGGCACAGGGGCCTTTGCATTGAAGGTGCTGTCTCGCGTGAGGTATTTTTGAATATTCTTGATTGGTTGCCTAAAAATGGCCTCAATGCCTATTTTATCCAGTTCCGGGAGGGCTTCACCTTTTTTGATCGCTGGTATGATCACAAGAGCAATCCTTTTGTGCCTTCTGAAGCTAAAAGCATAGCTGAAGTGCGCCAGATCATGGCTGAAGGTGTGGATGAGATCAGTAAACGCGGCCTGATCTACCATGCTGTCGGGCACGGCTGGACCTGTGAACCGCTGGGTATACCTGGCACAGCCTGGGAAGAGGTCACTGAGATCCCCGCAGGTGCCAGCCAGTATTTTGCTGAGCTGGACGGCAAACGGGAACTCTTCCATGGCATACCGCTCAACACCAGCCTTTGCTATGGCAATCCCAAGGTGCGTGACCTGATGGTCAATGACATTGTCGCCTATGCCCAGGACCACCCCAGAACCGACCTGATCCATTTCTGGCTGGCTGACGGGACCAATAACCAGTGTGAGTGCGAGCTCTGCCGTGACACCAGGCCGGCTGATTTTTATGTAGCCATGCTCAATCAGCTGGATGAGGAGCTGGCCCGCCAGCAGCTGCCCCATAAGATTGTCTTTTTGATCTATGTTGACCTGCTCTGGCAGCCGGAAAAGGAAAAAATCAAGAACCCAGACCGTTTTGTGCTTATGTTCGCTCCGATCACCAGGTCCTACAGCCAGGCTTTTAAACCAACTGATGAGAAAGTCGAGTTGCCGCCTTATGTGCGCAACCGCCTGACCTTCCCCAGCTCGGCCAGCGCCAACCTGGCCTTCTTAAAACCCTGGCAGGAGCTGGCTGGTGGTGCTAAAGCAGATAGCTTTGATTTTGACTACCACATGATGTGGGACCACTATAAAGATCCCGGCTATGAGATTCTGGCTGAGGTCTTGCATGCTGACCTGCAAAATTTATCCAGCCTGGGCCTGTCTGGCCTGATCAGCTGCCAGGTGCAAAGAGTATTCTTCCCCTCGCCTCTTTTGATGCAGGTCGTGGCGCAGACCTTGTGGGATAAAAGCATATCCCTAGATGAGATCGCCGCCTACACTTATGAGGCATCTTTTGGTCCAGACTGGGCCGAGGTCAGAGCCTGGCTGAAAAAGATCTCGGCTGCCTTTAATCCACCTTGGCTGCGCCTGGAACTGCCTTTTTTGATCAATGCAGAGCAGGCAGCCAGGCTGGCTAAAATTGCCCCATTGGTGGATGATTTTGCCGCAACAATAGAAAAGAATCTGGCAGCTGACCTGGATGTTTGCCATTATCAATCCTGGCACCTGCTGGCCTTGTTCAGCCAGTATGCTGTTAAGGTGGCCAGCTTTGCTCTAGGTCTGGCCCAGGGTGATTACACAGCAGCTGAAAAAGGCCTGGCCAGGATCCTGGACTGGGTTTTCCTGCATGAGCCTGAGCTGCTTTATGTCCTGGACAGTGAGATCATGCATAATACATTCAAGGGTATTTTGGCGCATTTAAAGCGTGAGCTGGCTGGCTGAGCCAAAGGGGGCAGGCATGAAAAAAGCAGTCTGGAATAAAGCTTTGCTTGTGCTTCTAACAGGTGTTTATGCTTTTTTTCTGCCTGCCTGCAGTGGGCTCCGGCTGGAAACAACAGCCGGACCCGCTGCCAGCAAGAGCCAGAAAGTAACAGTGCTGACAGAAATAAAAGACACCAGGCCGGCTGAGCCCAGCAGCACACCAACACCTTGGCCAACACCGACCCCGCTGCCCCAGCCAACTCCCAGCCCAAAACCGGAACCGGACCGCAGGGCAGCCCACATCTATGCAGCCAACCCGGCCCTGACCCCGGTCAACTATGATTCGCCGGCCCTTTTACTCCCGACAGAAGATGCTGGCCAGGCCTATGTTGATAAGCTGACCTTTATTTGTGATTCGCCAACCTACTGGCTCTGGCCGCGCGGACTTTTAAGCGGGGGTAAGGATTCCAAGCAGATCTGGACGGGTCCTGAGGGCACCATGACCCTGGCCTACCAGGGAACTTATCATATCCTGGATCCCTATGATAAAAAGCAAAAACCGATCCGGGATGTGGTGGCCCAGCATCAGCCGGAGTATATAGTGATAGCTTTGGGGATCAATGGCATATCCTTCATGAAGGAAGACTATTTTAGCAAGGAATACACCAGCCTGGTCCAGGATATTCAAAAGATCAGCCCTAAGACCAAGCTGATCTTGCAGTCTATCTACCCGATCAACCGTAAATACAAGCATTACGGCAATATCACCAATGCCATGATCACGGCAGGGAACAGCTGGATTTTGCGCATTGCTGAAGAAAATGGCTGTGTCTATCTGGACACTCATGCTATCTTGCTAGATGATAATGGCCATGCCAAGGATGAACTGATGTTAAATGACGGCCTGCATCCCAATACAGCCGGCCTGGAACTGATCCTGGACTACATCAGGACCCATGCCTACCTGCCGCCTTTGTCCGGGCGCAGGATCATAGATAAGCTGACTCTTAGGTGAGCTAGCAGGTGTTTAGTGCGTTATCTGGTTTTTGCTGATATTCATGCCAATCTGGCAGCCCTGGAAGCTGTGCTGGCTGCGGCAGGTCAGGTTGATGGCTACATCTTTTTAGGTGATGTGGTGTCTTACGGGCCAGATCCTTTGGCCTGCGTACGGCTTTTAGAGTCGCTAGAGCCTCTAGCTATTGCCGGTAATCATGATTTGGTGATCAGGCAACTGGCCCGGCAGCTGCCCGATATCTGCCAGACCTGGGATGAGTGGACTGCCAAACAGCTGGATGAAAGAGCCCTGGCTTATCTGGAGCAGCTGCCGGAAAGGCTGGAGCTGGAGCTAAATGGCCAAACAGCTTTATTGGTCCATGACAGCAGGCAGCTGGCAGATCAGGCCAGCCTAGTCTTGTCTGGCCATAGCCACGCGCAGATAAAAGAAAGCAAAGCAGGATGCTTGTTTATCAATCCCGGCAGTGTCAGCCAGCAAAGAGATGGCAGTCCCCTGGCCCGCTATGCTATCTGGGACCAGCAAGGATTCTCTTTTGAGCGGACAGCTTATCCAGTCGAAAAGACCATAGTAGAACTAGGCCGGGTGGGCCTTAATCCATTCAGCCAGGCTGAATGGATAAAAAACTACCGCTATGGTTCTTATAACCCCAAGGCCGGTCAAGGTTTGGCAGATAAATAAGCTTAAAGTGGCAGCGTTTTTCCGATTATTTCCTGTCTGCTGCCTGCAGCGGCATAACTGAGTGTATAGTCAAAAGGATGCTTGCTCTTTAAGATGAAAGATTTCTTGTCTAGATCATAGTCCAGCTGAGCCAGTTGGCCGACCTCAGCCAGAAAGACGGTAAAATATCTAGTGACAAGATAACCTGCCACAACTAAAGAACCAGACCTGGCCAGTTGGGGTCTTTTTTTATGCTGGGCTAGATTCTGCGCAGAGCGGCTTTCGATTGTGGCCAGGTCCTCTGCTGTGGCATTTTCAAAGTGGCCTGTGCCGCCAATTCCGGCAAGTTCCAGATAGTCAACCAGATCTTTTTTACCGGCCTGTTCGGCTGCTGTGGCATAGCTGCGGGAATGGCTGGCCGGGACCCTCAGGTCCAGTTCACCATGGACCAGGAGCAATGGGGTGTGCAGGTTCGCTATAGTTGTGATACCGCTGGCGGCAGCATATGCCACAGCATTGCTTTCGTTCAGTGGTCCGATCCAGATGTCCAGTTCATCGCGAAACTCACCGACCTGGTCTTCGCGGTACCATTTGGCGTAGTCGGAGATACCGCACAGGGCATTGATGGCTGTGAAATAGTCGGGGAATTTGCCCGCCAGGGCTAAAGCATTACCGCCGCCCCCACTGCCGGCGGAAAAATAGATCAGGTCAGGATCGATTAAATAATCAGCATAGTGAGCTTTGGCGTATTCTATGGCGTCGATGACATCATAGAGCTCTAGTCCATTACAGTCCGGGCTGCCTTGCGACCAGGCCCGGCCGCGCATGTCAACTTGCACGGTCAGGTTAGTCAGGCCGGGCAGAGCTTCTGTCATAAAGGTAAATTCCTTGATTGACATGTGCCAGCCATGGGTACTGGCCACCAGATAACCAGGCTGGGCCGGCTTTAAGATCCGCAGGGCCAGTTTGATACCTGGTGTGCGGCTGGATGAATAGTAGATGAAGTCGCAATAAGGTGAATACTGATTCTGATAGCTTAAACCAGCCTTTTTATCAGCTCTTTGCTGATCTTCATATTGTGCTAGATTGTCTTGGCCCTTTAGCATACTTACCCCCAGCTGCTACAGATTGATTTAGTTACTGCTCTTTTTAACAAGACTGATTATACAGCAAGAACTGTTTCCGCTAAAGAAGCACTCCAGTAAGACCGATGCAAAAATTAACTAGAGGTTAAAAATCGTGATCTCAAGTTTTTATATTCTGCTTTTGCTAAAAGACAGTTTGCGTTCCTAATGAGGCTGCTGCAATAACAGCTAATTAGAGAAACAGCGGCAGCATCTTTGCGGGCCTAGGTTTTGTTGCTCAATTCATGCACTTGATCAGCCTGATCAGTAGCTGGGGCAAGTCTAGCTGATGAAATCATAAAAAACTACGATATAGATAAACAAGAGTGCAATCGATCAGCTAGTATAAGCCAGGAGTTTAGCTTGGTGCCGTTAGCTGGAAATAATGTGGAACAGATTTTATTGATCTGCATTAGCCAATGAAAGGATCAGGGGGACAGGCTAAAATGAAAAGATTTACAGACCGAAAAATATCATTCAGGGTAATGTTTGGCTTTATGCTTGCTATAGCAATAGCAGTAGTGATTGGACTGGTTGGTATTTTCAGCTTGCTCAGTGTCAATAATTCCTATGAAGCTGCTTATGGCGATAGCGTGGATGCCTTAAGTTTACTTGAAGAAAGTAGTAATGCTTTCCAAAGAGGCCGCATGAACTTGTATGGTGCAGTCCTGGCAGAAAGCGAGGAAGATAAGGATTATTATCTAGGGAGGATAAAATATTTTGATGACATCTTAACAGTAAATTTTACAGAGTACAGTGAGATATTATCTGTATATGATGAGGCTGAAATAAGGGATATACTGGATCATCTGGAAGCTTTCTATACGAATATAAAAGAATATGAGTTCTTGAAGCAAGAACTGATTGGGACAAAAGTCATGGACACCGCATTGCGTATGGAAGCCTATGATGAACTGAAAAATGGAGCCCTGCGCACATCTGCCCTGGCAGTAGATGATGCCCTGCTCAATATAGTGACCTATGAAGTAGAGTACGCCCGTTTTGCCATAAAACAGAATATGAACCAGGCCAAAACAATCATCCTGGTGATGATTGCAGTTATTCTAGCTGGAATATTAATTGCTGTCGTCATGGCGCTTTTCATCTCGCGGGGTATTTCCAAGCCGGTTAATGAGATGGTTGAAGCAGCCGATATCCTGGCCCAGGGTGATGTGGATGTCGATGTGAGCATTGACACTGAAGATGAAGTGGGCCGGCTGGCCCAGGCCTTCCGCGGCATGATAGCCAATACCAGGGCCCAGGCTGAAGTAGCTGAAAGAATAGCAGAAGGAGACCTGACAGTCGCTGTGACAGTGCGTTCGGAAAAAGATCTGCTCAACCTTAAGTTCAAAGAGATTGTCGATAAGAACAATGAAGTCATGCTTAATATTATTGCGGCTGCAGATCAGGTTGCCGCAGGCGCAGGCCAGGTTTCGGACTCCAGTATGGCCCTGTCCCAGGGAGCAGCCGAACAAGCCAGTTCAGTTGAAGAACTGACCGCCTCATTGGAAGAGGTCTCCGCCCAGGTTGATATCAATGCTCAAAACGCCAATGATGCTAACCAGATGACCGACCAGGTCCGCCATGACGCTGAAGAAGGCACCAGAAAGATGGAGAACATGCTCAGGGCCATGGCAGACATCAATGAGTCATCCGCCAACATTTCTAAAATTATCAAGGTGATCGATGATATCGCCTTCCAGACCAATATTTTGGCTCTCAACGCTGCTGTCGAGGCCGCCCGGGCCGGCCAGCATGGTAAAGGCTTTGCAGTGGTGGCCGAAGAGGTCAGGAACTTGGCTGCCCGTTCAGCAGAAGCCGCCCAGGAAACAACCGACATGATCGAAGGTTCCATCAAAAAATCTGAAGGCGGCACCAGCATTGCCAATGACACTGCAGCATCCCTGGCCAAGATAGTGGAAGCTGCCGGCAAGGCGGCTAGCCTGGTGGGAGAAATAGCCCAGGCCTCCAATGAGCAAGCCACAGCGATCGGCCAGATCAACCAGGGTATCATGCAGGTGTCCCAGGTGGTGCAGAGCAACTCATCCACATCGGAAGAAAGCGCTGCAGCCAGTGAAGAACTGACCAGCCAGGCGGAACTGCTCCAGCAGATGGTCGCCCAGTTCAAGGTGGATAGCCAGGATAAATATGGAGCTGTCCAGTACCGGCAGGATAAGCCTGCAACTAAACATGATCAGGCTGAACCCAAAATAGAACTGGCCTTAGCTGCTGGTCAATACGGCAAATACTGATTAAAGACTAGCATATAAGCCCCAGCCCAGCTAAAAGACGCCAGCAGATCTACTGCCGGCGTCTTTTAGCTTTACTGTTCAGCTGCTGCTTTCTTGCCAGCTGTAAACCCAGGCTGTATAGTGTGCTTAAGCTAGCAGACAGGATCTGGCCTGGCCGGCTGACCTGATAAAACAAAAAAGGATTGCCGTATGAAAAGTGATTATCGAATAGAATTTAAACAAGATGATACAAGCGGCAGCTCGGGCCGCTACCGCATGGCGGTCTTTGCTAAAGACTTGGCTGAGCCTGTCTCCTGGCTCAGTGCCCGCACGGAAAAGACCAGCTACTGCGGTAAAACCCTGTCAACACTCATTGTGGGCGGGGTGGGTACAAGGCCGGAATACAGGCGGCAGGGCCATGTCCGGGCCATGATGGAGCAGCTGTTTGCCAGGGCTCCGGAAATGGGCTGGAGCATCAGCCTGCTGCATCCTTTTTCTTTTACCTACTATAACAAGTTCAAGTATCAAAGGGTGGCTGACCACAAGATCCTTGAATTTTCCTTAACCGCTTTGGCAAGCTTTCCCCGCTGCACGAATCTGGTCCGCTACACAGCAGACCGGGCAGATGATCTGGTCAGGATCTATGGTGAATTTATTAAAGGGCGCAATCTGGCGCTTGTGCGCGAAAGCCCATCACCCTACCTGACATCTGATCTAGAGAGCTACTTATACTATCAGGCGGACGGGATCCCGGCCGGCTATATTATCTTGCAGAACAATAAACACTTCTCTGTCAACCGTAGTGTGGCCGATGGTATTGACGTCTATGAGCTGGTTTACACCAGCCCTGAGGCCTTGTTTGCGCTCTTAGGCTTTCTGCGGGTCTTTGAGGGAGAAAACGACCGGATCAAATTGCATAATGTGAGCATGTGTCCTGAAATAGAACTTGTTTTCCAGCATTACAGTGCTCTGCACTGCCAGATCGTACCTGATATTGCCGGACGCATTCTAAACACAAAAGCTCTGCTGGAGCAAAATGATTATCCAGAGCAGGAAGGCCGTTTCAAGTTAAGGGTGGCGGATGACTATCCGGCAGGA
>CAZZGG010000001.1:74889-93781 GCA_964654125.1 uncultured Oscillospiraceae bacterium | reverse complement strand
ATTGTCCGGTTTGCGGTCAAAATAAGCCCCTCTTAGTATTGGAAGATAACCAGCCCAGCTGCTCTGTCTGTTATCTAGCCCAGCTCAAGAGTGGTCCAGCTGAATTTTCGGAACACGATTACGCCAAAAACCTAGTCGCCCGGGACTTTGCCGGCCAAGAGCATGATTTTTCGCTCAATTATATAGCCGATCCGCTCAGCTGGCAGGCAGCAGAAAAGGATGGCTATTTCTTTCTAGTCCGGGCCAAAAAAGACGAAAGCCCCCGCCAGGCCCTGGCTCGCCTTTTAATTAAAGTCACAGCCGGGCTGGGACAAAGAAATCTGCTGGCCGGCGCAGATGAGCCAGCTGGCCTGACCAGCCGCCACTATCTGGCGCCTGTTGGCAGTGGCCGGATCGCCTCTGACACTGAAACTGGCGCCTGCCAGCTGGTATTAGATGGCCAAAAACTAGCAGCAGAAGATTTTTTCACCTTGCTGTCAACTTATTCCGGTCACCAGTTAATTTTTCAAATCCAGGATCCCAGCATGGATGTCCTGGAGAAGGATATGGCCCTGCTTTATTGCCGGATTGATGCCCATTTTATCCAGGATCAGTTCAGCAAACGGCTCAGCTGGTTTTTAGACGGTTCCTTCCTCAGTTATAAACGCGAAGCAGCCCTGGCCAGTGCCTTGGAGGACCCCCTGGCTGAATTTAGGCTCTTTTGCCGCTACCGTTCCAGGTCGGCTGCCCTGGCCCTGGGCCAGCAGCTGATCGAATACCTCCGCTCCTTTCAGACAGATGCGCAGAATTTCCCCCAGGAGCAGATCCGGCAGATCAAGGCCCTGTTAGCAGATGAAAAACTATAAATTTTACAGATAAGAAGGTGAACTTATGCTTTTTACAAAAGGCCAGACAATTTTATGCCAAGGTGATTCAGTGACAGATTGTGGCCGCAGTAGGCAGGATCTAGCGGATTTAGGCCAGGGTTATGTCATGCTGCTGGCTGCCCGCCTGATGGCCGAGCACCCTGAACTGGATCTAAAATTCATCAACCGCGGTATCAGCGGCAACCGTGCCAAGGACTTAGTCGCCCGCTGGCAGGAGGATTGCCTGGACTTACAGCCTGACTGGGTCAGTATCCTGATCGGTATCAATGACACCTGGCGCCGCTATGACAGTAATGATCCGACAACTGCACAAGCTTATGCGCAAAGCGTCCGGACTATCTGTCAGAAAACAGTTGCCGCTGGTGCCAAGTTAATAATCATTGAACCTTTTTTCCTGCCCCACCCGGCTGACCGCCAGGCCTGGCATGAGGATTTAGGGCCGAAACTGGCTTTGCTCAGGCAGCTAGCATATGAATATGCCAGTGTCTATATCCCTATGGGCGGTATCTTTCATGCTGCCGCCATCAAGCAACCCTATCCGGTCTGGGCAGCAGACGGTGTCCATCCGACCATGGCCGGCCATGCCTTAATCGCTCAGGCCTTTCTGGAAGCAATAAAATAAAAGTAATGAGGTAAAGCATGCTTTTTCAAAAAGGACAGACTATTGTATTCCAAGGTGATTCAATAACTGACTGCGGTCGCCAAAAAGATGATCCCACTGACCTGGGCCAGGGTTATGCCATGCTGGTGGCAGCCCAACTGACAGCCAGCCTTCCGGAGCTGGGCCTCAAATTCTATAACCGCGGCATTGGCGGCCATTGTGCCCTCGATCTGGCTGCCCGCTGGCAGGAAGACTGCCTCGACTTAAAACCTGACTGGGTTAGCATCCTGGTCGGCATCAATGATGCAGCGGTGCGCTCCAGAAGCCAGGAACCAGACAAGGTCACCAGCTATGTCCAAAATGTTAAAGAGATCTGTCAAAAGACAGTTGCTGCCGGCGCCAAGCTAATCATCATAGAACCTTTTTATTTGCTGGAGCTAGCACAGCGCCAGTCCTATCTGGATGATCCGGCTCTGGAGATTTTACACTTAAGGGACCTGGCTTATCAGTATGCCTCGGTCTACATTCCCATGGGTGGCATCTTCCAGGCGGCCGCCCAGAAAAAGCCCTATGCTTTCTGGGCAGCTGACAGTGTCCACCCGACCAAGGCCGGCCATGCCCTCATGGCCCAAGCCTTCATCGCAGCGATCAGCTAAAGGAGCTTCTAGTGCATAAAATAGTTGTTTTGGATGGTTACAGTTTAAATCCGGGTGACCTTGACTGGTCCGGCCTAGCTAGGCTGGGCCAGCTTGAAGTCTATCAGCGGACAAAGCCAGCTGAGATTGTTAAGCGGGCCCAGGGGGCCCAGATTGTCTTGACCAATAAGACACCGCTTAACGCTGCCACGCTGGACCAGCTGCCCCATCTGGCCTACATCGGCGTCCTGGCTACCGGCTACAATGTTGTTGATACCAGGGCTGCCGCTGCCAGAGGTATTGCCGTCACCAATATACCCAGCTACGGCACTGCTTCAGTCGCCCAGCACACTTTTGCCCTGCTGCTGGAGCTTTGCCTGCATGTCCAGCTCCATGCCTCTGCAGTCCAGGCTGGTGAATGGACTGCCAGCCAAGATTTTTCTTTTTGGAAAACCCCGCTGCTCGAACTGGCCGGCCAGACCATGGCCATTATTGGTCTGGGCCGGATCGGCCAGCAGGTGGCCAGGATCGCAGCCAGTTTCGGCATGCAGGTGCTGGCTTACGATAAAAACAAAGCAGATCCGCCTTTTGTTGACGGCTTTGCTTGGACAGAACTAGCTGATCTTTGGCCCAAAGCCGATGTAATCAGCCTGCATTGTCCTCTTTTACCGGAGACTGCCGGCCTCATCAACCAGGCCAGCATCAGCCAAATGAAAAGATCGGCCATCCTGCTCAACACATCGCGGGGCGGCCTCATTGTCGAACAGGACCTGGCCGATGCCCTCAACTGCGGCAGAATTGCTGCAGCCGGTCTTGATGTCCTGTCTGTCGAGCCGCCACCGGTCACAAATCCACTGCTCACAGCTAAAAACTGCCTGATTACGCCCCACATCGCCTGGGCCAGCCAGGCTGCCCGTGAGCGCCTTTTAGCCACAGCAGTGGCCAATCTGCAGGCTTATTTAGCTGGCCAACCCGTCAATCTGGTCACTTGAATTTTAAAGACAAATAAAGCCTACACAAATTATCCATGGTCAGGGCCAGGTCGGACTCGGCCCGCAGCCTGGCCTGACTGAAGGGCACAGCCACCCGGTTGATACTGAATATCCCTGTCACGCCTTCATCATAAACAGCTGCTAGATCCGGGCCGATATCGCCAACAATAGCAAGCAGGGGCACCTGCAGCTTTTTGGCCCGACGGGCTGTCCCGATCACAACCTTGCCGCGTAAAGACTGGTTATCTATCCTGCCCTCGCCGGATATGATCAAATCAGCACCCTGGGCCAGCTGGTCGAAATCCACGGTGTCCAGGACTGTTTCAATGCCCATCTTCAATTCTGCATCTAAAAAGGCCAGCAAACCGCCGCCCATGCCACCGGCTGCGCCAGCCCCAGGCAATTGTTCAATATCCCGGCCCAGCTGCTGCCTGATGATCCCGGCCAGATGACAAAGGCCAGCATCCAGCTGCCTGACCATGG
Source organism: uncultured Oscillospiraceae bacterium (assembly GCA_964654125.1). Classification (GTDB taxonomy): domain Bacteria; phylum Bacillota; class Clostridia; order Saccharofermentanales; family UBA5734; genus JAAYBY01. The sequence continues at coordinate 90,204 of CAZZGG010000001.1, read as the reverse complement.
CCGGATCTGCCCCCTTTTGCGGGGCAAAAATATGGGCCGCGCCTTGCGGACCGCAAAAAGGATTATCGATATCACACATCAGCTCCACGGGTAATTCATGCAGCTGAGCTAGCAGCCCACTTTTATCAATCCGGGCGATATCTTTTAAAGTGGCTCCAACCGGGATGAATTCCTGGCCCGCAGCATCATAAAACTTAACCCCCAAAGCTGCCGCAGCCCCGCAGCCGGCATCATTGGTGGCACTGCCACCCAGGCCGATGACCAGCTTTTTACAGCCGCTTTGCACGGCATGCCTGATCAGCTGGCCCACACCAAAAGTGCTGGTTAGGTCAGGCTGCTTTTTCTCACTGACTAAAGGCAAACCTGCTGCTGCGGCCATCTCCACCACAGCTGTCCCATCCGCCAGCAGGCCGTAAAAGGCCTGGACTGGCTGGCCCAGAGGACCTGAGACTGTCAGATCGATCTTCTGGCCACCCAGGGCGGCCAGAAAAGCTTCTACAGAGCCTTCGCCACCATCGGCTACGGGGATGCTGATAACTTCAGCCCCGGGTAGATGGCTTTTAATCACATTGGCCATAACAGCACAGATTTGACTCGAACTTAAGCTGCCTTTAAATGAATCTGGAATCAGAATGATCTTTTTCATGCTTCTTTCTCCCTCATGCGCTGCCTGACCTCTGCTAAGCTGGGCATGCCTGCCTGGGCACCCATTTTCTCAGTGCTGATCCCAGCTGCTGTATTGGCAAACAGGAGCGCTTTTTCAAGCGGATAGCCAGCAGTGAATGCAAAAGCCAGGGCTGCATTGAATGTGTCGCCGGCTCCTGTGCTGTCCAGTGGCCTGACCTTGATCGCATCCGCCCGGATGATCCTGCCTGCTTTGTCTGCCGCAACTGAGCCTTGCTCACCCAGGGTGATGACAAGCTTTTCCCTGTAGCGGTCAAGCAGGCTGGCCTGATCCATGCCCTGGCCAAAAATCAGCTCAGCCTCATGCTGGTTGGGGGTTAAAAGAGCCAATCCGGTAATTATATCCTCATCCAGCCGGACGGCTGGAGCTGGATTAAGCAGGACCGGCACTTGAGCTGCAAAACAGAGGCGGCAGACATGATAGACAGTGGCCAGAGGAATCTCCAGCTGCAGCATGACCAGGTCAGACTGCAATAGATCGTCTTTGATCCTGGCAATATACTGCTGGTCAACCAGGGCATTGGCACCCGGCACCACCACAATTGTGTTGTCGGCTTCTGCTACAGTAATCAGGGCCAAGCCGGTTGGAATACCGCTGTGGACAGCCACTGCCCTTGTCTCCACTTGGGCCTTTTGCAAAGCAGCCAGCAGCTGGCGGCCATGCTCATCTGAGCCGACAGCTCCATACATGCTGACCCGGGCACCCAGGCGGGCCAGGGCATAGGCCTGGTTGGCCCCCTTGCCACCAGGCAAGCTGGCCAGGCTCTGGCCGCTGATTGTTTCACCTTTTTGGGGCAGGCGGGCTGCTGTCACCACTAAGTCCATATTGAGACTGCCCAGAACTGAAATACGCATGAGCCTGCTCTTTTCAGCTGAGCCCGAAAGTTTTTTCTTTCAGGTCCAGATAGTAGAGATAATCATCTTGCGGCACATTGGGCGGGCAGCGGTGGTCACAAAAAGGAATATAACCGCCCCGTTCAACCAGAGGGATCAAAGTCTTCATATAGGCATCTATAGCTGGCCGGCCAGCCCCCAGCTCCATCTTATCAAAGCCACCCATGATGCGCAGGTCACGCCCATATTCCTTGAGCAAGTCAGCCGGATGAGTGCAGCTGTTGACCTCAAAGGGGAAAAGGCAGTTGATGCCGCTTTCCAAAAAATAGGGCAAGAGGGGCCGCACATCGCCGTCACAATCTGTATACCAGATATCTATGCCATGGGCTTTCAGTTTTTTATTAATCCTTTTATAACGCGGCACAACCACTGCCCGGAAAAAGTCCAAAGTGACAATCGGGCCCTTGTTGAAACAGATATCTTCCCAGCCGGCGGCATAGTCAAAGTCAAAATGGGGCAGGAGCTGGTCCAGGCTGTGTTCAACCATGACACAAGCTGTTTCAACCATATCCTCCACCATGTCAGGGTAATCAAAGCAGGCATAGGCCAGGCCTTCAAAGGTCAGCATATCCCGCACTTTGCCGATCATGGAGCCAGTGTCCACACCCAAAGGATAGTCCCGGTCTGCCGGATGGGCCTTTTGCAGGGCAGCAATATCTACCGTACGGCTAGCATCGATCTGGAAGCGCTCTGCCTTGACCTTTTTCCAGTCATCCGGTGTTTCGATGGAAGATTTTAAAAAGTGCGGGATGGTATCATGACGGTCAGCCGGCACCTGGGCCAGCAGGCCATCACTGTTCCTGATCGTGATCCTGTCAGCTGTCCGCTCTATCTCCTGATACTCGAAGGCCGGCGACAGCCAGTTTCTGCCCCCAATGGTGTGGATGCGGTCAAAACTAAAGAAAATATCAGCCTGGGCATTATTCTTGATGCCATTTTCCAGAAAAATACCCCATTCCTGGAAGTTTTCGTCCCAGTAGCCAAACTCCATGTTGAAGCAGCGGTCAGTTGCCTGATAGTGCATCTGGCGCTGGAAGCGTTCCCGGTCTGACATGCTGCCCTGCCATTTAGGCCTGATTGGTTTGATCATAGAATTATCCTTCCTCTATTCTTTTGTTTTAAGTGGATAGTCTGCCAGATATTCTTCTAGAAGACCGCATTCATCAAGCAACTTGAACAGGCTGTAGCGGCTGCGGTAGTCCTTGCCAGCATGCAAAGACACATTAAGGTCGACCTGGCTGATGCCCAGCTGGGCGGGATCCAGAGGTGCGCCCAGCTCCAGTAGGGCTTTTTCGATTTCTGCCAGGGGCGGCAAAGTCTCAAGCACAGCTTTGATCTGGGAAAATCTGCTTTGGGCCCGTTTAATCCGCCTGGCCTGCTCCGGCCAATCTAAGAAGTCCTGCGGATTTTCCCGCATGATATCAGTGGCTGCCTCCAGGCCATAACTGGCCAGCAGCCACCGGCGGCGCTGCGCGTGGCTTGGCCGGCCAGCCTTGATCTGGTCCAGGTCGAGGCTGGCCAGGTCTTCCTGGGCAAAGCGTTCAAAAATGGGCCAGACCAGGTAGGTGGCCAGGCCGACTGCCGTGCCGTGAGGCGGCTGCTTCTTGCCCTGGGCCAGCATCTGCATATCCCAAAGATGAACGATATTATGCTCAATTGAGGCCACCGCCCTGGTGTGGCCGATGATCATGATTGTCACTCCAGCCAGGAGCAGGGCTTCAATCAGGATGCGCATGCCCGCGCGGCTGCGGCTTTTGATCAGGGCCAGATTTTCTAAAAGCCTGGCCACAGCGGCTGTGACCATGTCTGCACAAACCGGGCAATAGATCTCGTCATTGATGATCTGGCCCAGCTGCCAATCAGTCCGGGCAATATATTTACCCAGCACATCGCCTACGCCCGCCACCACCATCTCCAGCGGCGCTGTTTTTAAGATATCCAGGTCACAGACTATGATGCAGGGGCAGACTGCCGCCCGGTGGATCTTGGTCCCGCGCAAAAGCAAGGGTGCCACGACTGAGGTGTAACCATCCATTGATGCGGCCGTGCCGACACAGACAAAGGGCAGACCGGTCCGCACTGCCACGAGGCGGGTGATATCTGTGATGGAACCTGAGCCGACACTAATTAAAAATCTTGTTTCCGGCTGGATGGAGAGGAGCACTTCACCACAGGCCCTCTCATCCGGCTCCATTTCACCTGCGCGCCTGATCAGGCAGGTGTTGACAGTGTAATTGTTATCTGTCAATAACTGGACTATTTTTTCGCCCACCAGCGGCCAGGTGTTGTCATCTGCCACCAGAACACAGCTTTGACCCAGATTTTGCCTGGCCAGATAAGCTGGTATCTGCCCGATCAGATCTGTGCCCACATAGATATCCTGGTCCGGCAAATTGTGTTCGCTGCCGCAATCACATTCTATTCCTGTTAACTGGAGCCTGTTGTTTGCATCGTAGCTGATCTGAACCGCCATAGAGCACCTCTTTTTTTCACTGAGCCCAGCGTCTTTTTAATTATTTCCATCTTACCATACAAGAAGGTCAGACGGCAGCTGGACAAGCGTGCTTTTGTGGCGAATAATAGGAGAGGAAGCAAAAGACATTCTGATCTTTTTTAAATTCAACAGGAGGCTTTTTATGGCTAAGAAAGTTAAGATCGGTATCATTGGCACAGGTGGCATAGCCCATTCCCACATGAATGCTTACATGCAGTTTCCCGATGTAGAAGTTGTCGGCGGTGCCGACCTGATCCCCGGCAAGGCCAGAGCTTTTCTGGACAAGTTTGGTTTGACTGATGCCCAGGCTTTCACAGATCCGGCCGAGCTGATCAAAAATGTCGAGATGGATGCGGTCAGTGTCTGCACCTACAATAAGACCCACGCTGAATGCAGTATCATGGCCCTGGAAGCCGGCCTGCATGTCCAGTGTGAAAAACCGATGTCCTTCACCCTGCAGGAAGCTGTCGACATGGTGCGGGCCTCCCGCAAGTCCGGCAAGATCCTCACGATCGGTTTCCAGCCCCGCTACTCCTATATGCGGCAAAAAGTCGATGAGATCATCGCCTCCGGTGCCATTGGGGATGTTTATTACATCCAAAGTGGCGGCGGCCGGCGCCGCGGCATTCCAGCCGGCTCCTTTGTTGATGGCGAAAAGGGCGGTTTTGGCTGCCTGGGGGACCTGGGCTGCTATTCCATCGACGAGTGCCTGCATGCGGTAGGTTACCCCAAACCCCTGACAGTTTCAGCTGTCGCCACTGATTATTTCGGGAAAAACCCCAAATACTGGCACGATCCGGAAAACTTTGATGTTGATGATTTTTCTGTGGCCTTTGTCCGTTTGGAAGGCGATATCACTTTTGTTTTCAAGCAGGCCTGGGCCATGCATGCTGACTCTTTAGGCGACACCCTCTGGCTGGGTACAGAAGGTGGCATCAAGATCTGTAACGGCCATGATTATGGCAACACTCCTTCCCGAGTCATGTATTTCACCGATGTCAACGGCATGCAGTCAGACACCTTTGTCCTGCCCTCCAATATGTACGATGCCTATAATGGCCCGCCTGAGATCAATATCTTCACAGCCAAGGTGCGTGACTATGTTGATGCCATCCAAAAGGGCCTGCCCGCTCCGATTCCCGGCGAAGAAATTCTTTATAACCAGGCGATCTGTGCTGGCATCTACCGTTCAGCTCAGCTAAAGCGTGAAATAGAAATCGAAATACCCAAGATTTAGGAGGCAATTTCATGATTAAAATAGCCATGCTCTCCAAGTGGCATGTTCATGCCGCCGGTTATGCCAAACAGATTCAAGAGTCTGATGCTGCCCTGATCAGCTGTGTCTGGGACGATGATCTTGCCCGGGGCCAGGCCTGGGCCGCTGAGCTGGGAGTTGATTTTGAAAAAGACCTGGCCACCCTCTTGCAAAGGCCGGATGTCGATGCTGTTATCGTTGACACACCAACCAGCGATCATGCCAGGGTTATGATTGCAGCCGCCCAGGCCAAAAAGCATATTTTCACAGAAAAAGCCATGGCCCCGACCCTGGCCGAATGCCAGGCCATCTCAGCCGCTGTAGCAGAAAACAAGGTTAAGTTTTGCATCTCCTATCCTGACCTGACCACTTCCCTGGTCCAGTTTGCCAAATCTGCCATCGATGAGGGTCTTTTAGGCCAGGTCCACTATCTGCGCCTACGCAAGGCCCATGGCGGTTCTTTGCTGGGCTGGCTGCCGGACTACTGGTATGATGTGGAAAAAGCCGGCGGCGGGGCCATGATGGATCTAGGCTGCCATCCTATGTATACAGCCTCCTATCTGCTGGGTAAACCCGCCCGCATCGCCTCAGTTTTCAATAATAGTATCAGCCCGCCACCAGCTGAAGATAATGCAGTATCGGTAGTGGAATTTAAAAACAAGGCCATCGCTGTCCTGGAAACATCCTTCATCTCACCCTGGTCAGCTGACTGCTTTGAGCTGCTGGGCACGGAAGGCGCCCTGCTGGCTCTGGATGGCCAGGTCAGGATCCGCAGCAACAAGTATCCTGTGGCTGGCTGGATCATCCCGGATCAGCTGCCACAGGCAACCGCCCTGCCCCTGCAGCTCTGGCTGGACGGCATCAAAAATGGCTCACCCATTCCCTTTGACACCAGTCGCGGGGCAGCTTTGACTGAGCTTTTAGAAAATGCCTATATCTCGCACGAGCAGCAAAAAATAGTGGCGATTGATTAGCCCGCTTGACTAGCAGCCTTTAAGACCAGGACCCGGCCAACAAAGTTGCCGGGTCCTGGTCTTTTTTCTAGAAGATCTTCTTAAAGTTTTTCTGGTCTTTGTTAAAGCTGTAGCCGCAAGCCTGGTAAAACTGGTGGGCAGCTGTCCGGTTATGGCTGGAAACCAGGCGGATACCACAAGCAGCCTGCTGGCGAGCCCAGGCTTCGCCCGCTGCCAACAGGCGCCGGCCCAAAGACTTGCTTTGCTCAGCTGGATCAACAGCTAGAGTTAGAATATTTTTCAGCTTGTCACTGTAGGTGGTCTGGTAGTCAGCCAGGTGGATGTAGCCGGCGATCTGACCGGTTTTTTTGTCTGCAGCAAGCAGGATACGGCTGCCTGGCTCCTTTAAAACCCGGCTGAGCTGCTGGACGGTTGCCGCCAGCTCATACTCATAGCCCAGGGCCAGCCGGTTGAGCCGCCAGATAGCGGGGCCATCAGCTGGCCTGGCTGGCCTGATCGTGTAATGCAAAACAGAATCTGCCAGTTTTAAAAGTCCAGGCTGAATCTCGGGGTATGATAAGGGCTGGGGCATTTCATCACCCAGGATGTTCTCGCCTATTTCTGAATCCTCCGGCAGCCTGGCCTTGTCCTTGATCCGGGCCAGATAGAGCATGCCATAGCTGGTCTCTGGGCCGGGACCTGTGCCTTTTTCTGATACAGCAAAGGCACAGATCTGCTCCAGCTTAAAGTCTCTGGCCCCAGTTTCTTCCCACAGCTCCCGCCTGGCTGTGGCCAGGATGGTCTCGCCTTTTTCGCGCCGGCCGCCCGGCAGCTCATAGGTCTTTTTCGTTTTCTGGCGCACAAAGACCCAATGCTCCTGGAAGCGGGCCGGTATGACAGCATACTGGAACTGCTGGTCAGGGATGACCGGGCTGAACTCATAAGTTACCTGATACATGCCTAGAGGTCAATCTCCTGGCCTTGGGCAGATGATTCATAGATGGCCAGGATCAAGTCGACCGCCTTGCGCCCTTCTTCAGGCGGGATCATGGTAGGCCGGTCCAGGCTGATCGCCTCCATCAGGTCTTCGATCAGGACCTGGTGCGAGGAACGGGAAAACCTGGTCGGATCATTACCGGTGTCGTCAGCTTTATCCTGGTCAGTGACCAGCTGGGTTGCTGTTTCCTGGCCTTCAAGCCATAATTCACAGCTATTGTCATCAACTAGGATGGAGCCGGCTTGGCCATGGATCTCAAACAGCTTAGGCTGGCCCGGATAGACTGAAGTGGTGCCCTCAATGATGCCGATCGCACCATTTTTGAATTTTAAGACCGCCGCAGCCGTATCCTCGACTTCAATCTTACGGGCCTTGGTGGCAGCCCGGGCAAAGATACTGGCCACGTCGCCGGCAAACCACTGCAGGAGGTCAACCCCGTGGATGCCCTGGTTCATCAGGGCACCGCCACCATCCATGGCCCAGGTGCCCCGCCAGCCGGCACTGTCGTAATAAGCCTGGCTGCGGTAGGTCTTAAGGTAGGCATCAGCCAGGATGATTTCGCCGATGGCCCCCTCACTGATAGCTTTTTTTGCAGCCATGTAGCTGGGCTCTGTGCGCAGCTGGAAAACTGAATTCATCTTGACTTTATTTTTGTTGACAGCCTCAATTATCTGGTCCATAGCCTCTTTATTAATCTCAATCGGTTTTTCCACCAAAAGATGCTTTTTAGCCTCAGCGGCATAGACCGCCACTTCACCATGAGCCCCACTGGGCGTGCAGACACAGACTATATCTATATCTGCCTGGTCAATCATTTCCTTGTAATCAGTATAATAGGCCTTGACGCCGAACTTTTTGGCAAAACTGAGCGCTTTTTCCTCAATGATATCGCAAACTGCCACTAATTCTGTATTCTGGCAGTTCAAGACCGATTCTGCATGGTGGGGGGCGATTGAGCCACAGCCCACAATAGCAAATTTAAACTTGCCCATCTTCAGCTTTTCTCCTTTTTTTGCTTAGAATATGCTTCGCCATAGCTGCATGGCCTCAGCCATGTCTTTTTTCAGATCATCAGTTATTGCCTCAATACTGATCCGGCCCTGGTAGCCGATCTGCTGCAGGGGCTTGATCAGCTCACGGTAATCTGTTGGGTCAGTCAGTTTGGGAAATTTGCCGCCCTCAGGATTATTAATATGGATGTGCTGGATATAGTCTTGGGCCTGCACAATGTTTTGTAAATCTTCGTCATGGTAGAGCATGTGCCAGTAGTCTGCCAACAGGCGGATATTGGCCCTGTCGACGGCCCGGGCCAGCTCCAGTCCTTCCAGCACATCGTTGACAATATTACAAGAACGCAGGGGCAGGGGCTCAATTGCCACCACGATGTCATAAGGCAGGAGCAGGTCACTAACCTGGCGTAAAAAGGTGACAAGCTGAGCAAAGGCAGCCTCTTTACTAAAGCCGTCCGGCACCCGGCGGGCCCCTCCACTGCCAAAAACAATCACTTCAGCACCCAGCTGACTGATCCTGGTCAAAGCCGCCTTGACATAGTCAGTAATTTTTTCCAGATCAACCTCTGGGCCAACCACCTTCAGGTCTGCCGGCAGGAAAATATTAAAGGCCTCCGCCTTGATGGCAGATGCCTGGACCAAGTCACGCATTTTAACAAATTCTGCTTCTGCCAGACCGGCAATGGTCTGGACGGCCGGTTCAATATAGGCAAAGCCTGCCTCTTCCACCAGTTTGATGTTCTCAAGTCCTGTGCATATACCCAGTTGCATATTGATCTCCTTTCCTTCGGTCAACAGTGCTCATGTCTTCTTTGCTTCTATTAACAAATATTGCCCGGCTAATGTCAAGGCCAAGCGGCGTTCCCAAGCCAGATAATATCAGCTATACTTTTGCCATATATTGCTGGGCCAGAGCAGCTGGAAGACAGGAGATAATTATGGCTTTGTTTGCATTGAGTGGATCCCCCTACGATAATAATGCCCAAATGATCGGCCAGGTTTTAGAGGTTGAACAGCTTTTTGGCCAGCTTAAGCTTGATCTAGCCGGCTTGGCTCAAGTGCGGCAAGAGCTAGATCAAGCCCGGCCAGACCGGGCTGCTGACTTGCTGCTGGCCTATTACAGGGCTAAGTATGCCAACTGGCCCGAGCCGGTAAATCCAACTGCTTCAGCCGCTGATTACAAAATAGCCCAGGATGCCAAAAACCATATCTTTCACATCCTGGCCGGCTCTGCTAATTATCCGCCCCATGATTACGGGCCTGACATCGACTGGGATGCCAATCCGGTTGACGATATCGAGTGGCCGGCCGGGATGCACCGCTTCGCCTACTGGGACGGGCCCATCACCAATTGTTATCTGGCCACAGGCGACGACAGATATGCCAGGATCTGGCTTGAACTGGTGGCCGATTGGATCAGGAAAAACCCCCTGACCCTGGATCGGTTGCCCTTCCCCCAGAGCTGGGATGCCATTCAGGTGGGTATCCGCTGCCAGCGTATGGCCGCTCTCCTGCCTATTTATATCAAAAGCCCTTGTTTTACAACCGACTTTCTTTTACTGTTTTTGACCAGCGTCTATAACCATGCCCGGCGCATAGTCCAGATGCCCTATTTGAAGTATGGTAATTTCGGCATAATTGAAACAATCGGCCTGGCCCAGATCACCAAAGAATTCCCTGAGTTTACTGATCAGCCACTCTGGCAGGAGCATGTCACCCGGCGCATGGCAGAAATGATGGCAGAACAGGTCCTGGACGACGGAGTGCAGGGTGAGCTTTGTCCCAACTACCATGTTCTGGTGACCAATCTCTATCTGGATTATCTTGAACTGGCTAGAATTGATGATCTGCCGGCCCGTCTTTTGACCATGATCAATCGCATGGTCGAGCATTGCCTGGCTATCATGTTGCCAGACAGCACCATGTTCTGGGTTGGCGACACATCCAGCAGCAGCAGCCTGCGACCCCTGCTGGAAAAAGCGGGCCGGCTCTTACAAAGGCCAGACTTCCTGGCTGTTGCAAGTCAGGGTGTTAGCGGCAGCTGGCCCCAAAAGCTCAACTTCTGTTTTCCTGAAGGTGGTTTTTACACCTTCCGCAACAGCTGGCAGCCGGATGCTATCTGGCTGGGCCTGCACTGCGGTGGTGCCACTATCCAGGGTCCTGATTCCTTCCACTCCCAGTTCGACCGGGGCACCTTCGAGCTGGCCGCCTACGGCCGCAAACTGATGACCGACCCTGGTGTCTACAGTTATCGCAAGGGTGATCCAGGCCGTGAGGCCATGCGGGCCAGCCGGGTCCACCAGACCCTGACCTTGAATAGTAAAAATACAAAAAAAGCCGGCTCTATGGTAGAATATTCCCAAAGTGAAGCAACTGACACTGTCTTTGTCACAGTGGAAAATCAGGCTTATCCCGACCTGGTCCACAGGCGGACCGTGTTTTTTGTCCAAAAGCGCTTTTTCCTGATCCTGGACCAGGCTAGCGGCACTGCCACGGGTCAGTTTGATCTGCACTTCCAGTTGACACCTGGCCCCTATCAGCTTGATCCAGTCCAGAAAAGAGCTTGCACAGCCTTCCCGGAAGGAGGCAATGTCTTGGTTGCCACATTGAGTAATGCACCAGTCCAGCTTCTGGAAGAAACAGCCTGGTTTTCCGCCAGGTGGCATGAGAAAGTCAAGCTGCCCGCCTTTTGTTTCAGGCACGACAGCAGCACAGCACCTCTTTATTTCCTGACCTTGCTCTATCCTTTCTCCGGGCCCCAGGCACCCCAGCTTGAGTTTTATGGGGCGGATGATGCAGGCTGCCAGGCAGCAGTCCTCAGCCTAGATGGGCAAAAAATACTTTTACCCGAGCAACTGTCCAGAGGTCTTACTTAAAAGTCCAGGAGGTATATTTGCGCAGATTATTCAGATTTAACAGGATCTATTATCGGCTTTTCCTCTTTTTTGCTGCGCTGGTCTTGATCAGTGCGCTGGTCCAGGGTATCTTGTCCCTGCGCTACTATTCGGCCAGATATGAGGCCAAGATTGAAGAACTGGACAAGGCTAACATGGAAAAGATCAAGGAAGAGCTGGAAAAAAGTATCATCAGCCGGGCCCACGAGGTTTATATTCAAGCTGTCTACAGCGCTGATATATCGCCTGATCTTAACTATTACTTTTCAGCTAACTTTGCCAATGTCAACTTTCGCATCTATTCTTTGCAAAGCAAGCTGAAGAATCTGGTGCTCCTTTACGGTGATGCGATCCGCTCAATCGACCTGTATAATCAAGACCGGCAGACAATCGTTTCTTCTGATTCAGGTGTTATTTACTACTCGGAAGACAATCAGCGCTTCCCCTTAAAGCTGGAGCTTTATCATTGGCTGAAGGATATCCCTGAAAGCACGGCCTGGCTACCCACCCGCCGGGAAAATGCACTTATCTACAGTTTTGGTGCAACTGTTGCCGCCGAAGTGACCAGCTACAAGGTCAACTACCCGATCGGTACAGCCAGCCCGCACAACAAGGGTATGATCGTGATTAACTTAAATGGCAAGTTTATTGCCAATCTGCTGCAAAATATGAATTACTCCAAAGAAAGTGACATCCTGTTGCTGGACAAGCAAAACAATCTGCTCGGCCACAGTGATTATGATTTATTGCAAAAGCATCTGGACCCTGCTGCTGCACCAGTGGATTTTATCCCATCTGACACCAGTGCCGGCTTGCTTGAGTATGAGCATAAAAGATTCATAGTGACCAGAAGCGAGCTGAATAATGGCTGGATTTTGCTGAAAATGACTCCGCTCAGCGATTATTATGCTGATGTCGGCCAGATCCGTCATAACTTGATTGTTTTTTCTTTGCTGACTATCCTGCTGGGTCTTTTTCTTTCCACTTTTTTCTCCTTCCGCCTTTATCGGCCTGTCAAAGCCATTATCGAAAACACCAATCGCTTATTTGGGCGCAGCAAAGAAAACCCCGCCCGCTTAGACGAATACGAGATTATCAGTGAAGCCATCAAGCAGCTTTCTTCTCAAGTGAAAACCCTGGAGCAAACCCTGGAGCAAAACGCCTCTTTGCTCAAAAACAATGTTATCCAGGACCTCTTCAATGACCAGTACACCAGTAGGGCAGACTTGGACACCGCCCTGGTCATGGCCGGGCTCACTATAAAAAAGCCCTGGTCTTTTTGCCTACTCATCCAGTTCAACCAGGACATGCTGGAAAAGCTCAGCTTGGAGAGCAGGCAGTTCATCAATCTTGACCTGATCAGCCAGGCTGAAAGTCTCTTTGCGGTTGAAGACTGCTCCTGCATCGGCACAATTTTAAACCGCCACACCATCGGCTTTGTGCTTGGCAGCACCAGCCGCTCATTAGTTGCAATTGAGCATGTGGCTGAGTTGCTGTTTGACTATGTCAGTAGCAACTACCATATTGACCTGGCTGCTGCCATCAGCAGCCCTGTGCCAACAGGTACCTTTTTACTGGGCCAATACTATAAAGAAGCAGCTGATCTTTTACGTTATGCCTATTTCATGATTGATACAAAGTTGTTTTCCAGCAAAACTGTTGCAGACCGCGAAAACAGCACGGAACAGATCCCCCTATCTGAGATAGATGAGCTGGCCAGGCTCCTGTTGGCCGGTGAGAATAAGGCCATAGAAAGCAAGCTGGGCCAGCTGATCGATGAAATGATCTACGGCCAGTATTCCTATCTGCACTGCCAGCAGCGCCAGCTCGATATCATGCAGGCGATTTCCCGCTATGCCAGAGACCAGGGTGTGCGGACGAAGGCAGATTCAGGCAGTGAAATTGCCGCTCTTTTCTTTGCTGCTGCAAATGTCGCTGATTTTTATGCTTTCGCCTGGTCTATTATTGCACAAACACTTGCTCAGATCGAACAAAATAGCGCAGAAAAAACTGATCTGCTGATTACCCGGGCCAAACAATACATTGAGCAAAATCTAACAGCAGACCTTTCGCTTGATCTACTGGCAGAGCAGCTGGCCATCAGCAGTGGTTATTTAAGCCGCCTTTTCAAGCTAAAAACTGGGATGAACTTTGTCAGCTATATCAATACCTGCCGCCTGGAAAAAGCGCGCAGTTTGCTTTTGCAAAGCTCCCTGACAGTGGAAGAGATTTCTCTTAGAGCGGGTTTTAACAGCACCAATTATTTTATCAGAAAGTTCAGGTATAAATACGGCGACAGTCCACAGGCTTACCGGGTCAAGAGCAAGCTGATTGAAACTGGCAGCTAAAGACAAGATTTTGCCACTTAAGTCAAAAGTTACCCTACTGTTTTTGCCAAAAACAGTCTATGCTGGAGCTAAAGCAGATTGGCGCCAGTAAACTGGCTAAAACTTTGGAGGTGCATATGGGTATTAAAATTGGCCTGGTCGGCCTGGGTGCCTTTGGCAGCGCTTTTGCCGGACTTTTCACCGCTCATCCCCTGGTTGAGCAAATTGCTCTTTGCGATCGTGAGCCAGACAGGCTGGCCCGTTTTGCGCAAGATCCCCTCTTTCAAACAAAGCTAGCTAAAAGGGATATCTATGATGATTTTGCCGATATCTGCCGCTCTGACATGGATGCCCTGGTTATCATAACCCAGCCTTGGCTGCATGCAGAGCAGGCAGTGCTGGCCATGCAGCACGACAAGCATGTTTACAGTGCCGTGCCGATTGTCTCCTTGCCGGATGGTGATGAGATACTGGACTGGTGCGACAAACTGATCAGGGTCTCAGAAAGCTCAGGTATGAAGTTCATGCTGGGAGAAACCACTTATTATCGTCCCGAAGCAGTCTATTGCCGCCAGCGGGCAGCTAGGGGTGACTTTGGCACTTTCACCCACAGTGAGGGCTGGTATCTGCATGATCGCAGTTCTCCAACTTCTAATCTTTATGAAGTGCAGCGCCGCCGCTTGGCTAGTAAATCCGGCCAGGAGTGGGCCCAGCTACAAAAAGCCTATACTGCCCGTAACATCATCTCAGGACCCATGCATTATCCTACTCATTCTGTTTCAGGCCCCATGTCAGTTATGCAGGCCCATGCCAAGAAAGTCACCTGCTGGGCCTTTGCCGGCGCGGAAGAGCTCTGGGAAAATGAGTACTATAATGAGACTGCTCTTTTCCAAATGAGCAACGGTACCAGTATGCTGATCAAGGAGCACCGCCAGGTGGGTCACCCGAACGATGAAACATTTAATATCTATGGCACTGAAGGCAGCTATGTGGCTAATTCCTGGCGGGACCGGGCAAAAATCACGCCTCTTTCTGAAGCAGAGATGCGCCCGCCTTTGCCCCAAGATATTGAGGATGCCTTTAAAGTCTTTATGGGTGAAAAAGGTTATTATGGCGGTCATGGTGGCTCACATGCTTATCTAGTGCATGAATTTGTCGATGCCATCGCCAGTGGCCGCCAGGCAGCGGTTAATGCCTGGGATGCTGTCCGCTACATGGCGGCTGGTGTGACGGCCCACAAGTCTGCTCTGCAGGATGGACTGCTCCTGGCTGTGCCTGATTGGGGCGACGGGCCAGCCCGATAAATAAAATTCACCGCCAAGCCTGGTCGCAAGATCAGGCTTTTTCAACTTCTGATCAAAATTGTTCTACTAGATCAAGAAGATACCATATATTCTTTCGTTACTGTTCGTTATGATAAATATCAATTCATTTTGACAATGTTTCTTGTGCATAACTGCAGCTTAGATTTGTCAGTAGCTTTTCTTCTTGTTGTTTTTCTTAACTGTTGCACACAATTGAATGGAGGTCAGGTGTTCGATGAAAAAACTCAAGGCAGGTCCGTCTGATGCTGGATCTGCTCAAAAAAGATCAGGAATCAGGCGCCTCTTGCACGATTACAACCAGCACAAATATCTAATGATTATGCTTTTGCCGGTGATCGCCTATTATGTCTTATTCCATTATGTGCCAATTTATGGCATTCAGCTGGCTTTCAAGCAGTTCAGGGTGTCACTGGGGATCTGGAAAAGCCCTTGGGTGGGCATGGAGAATTTTGTTGAGCTTTTCTCCAAGCGCAGTTTCCGGG
>CAZZGG010000001.1:16820-74825 GCA_964654125.1 uncultured Oscillospiraceae bacterium | reverse complement strand
TGCACCAATCATCTTTGCCCTGATCCTCAATGAGGTGCGCCTGGTCCGGTTCAAAAAGTTTGTTCAGGGTGTCAGCTATCTGCCGCATTTTTTGTCCTGGGTGGTCCTGAGCGGCATTTTAATTCAGCTCCTTTCACCCAGCACTGGACCGATCAACATATTTCTCAAGTCAGTCGGCATCAAACCGATCTATTTCCTGAGCGATACAAAGTGGTTTCGCACAGTGCTGGTGGTGACCTCTATTCTCAAGTCACTGGGCTGGTCCTCAATCATTTATTTGGCCACTTTGGCATCAGTGCCAGCAGAACAGTATGAGGCAGCCCGCATCGATGGTGCCAGCCGCTTTGCCCAGACCCGTTATATTTCGGTGCCATCACTCTTTCCGGTCGTATCCATCATGATCATCTTTGCTGTCGGTGGCATCCTCAATGATGACTTCGACCAGATCTTTAATCTTTATAATGCAGCAGTCTATAGTGTGTCGGATGTCCTCAGCACCTACACCTACCGGATTGGCTTAGAACAGTTGCAATACGGTTTTGCCACAGCTGTTGGTCTTTTCAAGAATGTGATCGGCTTTGCCCTGATCCTTATATCCAACCGGATCACCAAAAGAATCAATGACTATGGTGTCTGGTGAGGAAGGCGGTACTGTCATGCTGAAAACACGATATTTTAAAATGCACAGCCCCTTTGAGATCTTTGGTGATACCATGATTCTCATCTTTTTGCTGCTTGTTTGCGCCATCACCATTTATCCCTTTTTATTCATTATTCATCTTTCCATGGGGGGCACAGCTTATTATGCCGATTCTAAACTTTTCAGCATTAAAAATTTTGCTTTGGATTCCTACCTGCGGGTGGTTGAGTCACGCTTTTTCGTCTGGGGTTTTGTCAACACCATCAAGCGGGTCACACTTGGCACCAGCCTGACTGTCTGCATGCTGGTCCTGGGCGCCTACCCCCTGTCGAAAAGATATCTGCCCAACCGCACCTTCTGGACAGCCTTTTTCGTTTTCACTATGTTTTTTGGCGGTGGACTCATCCCCAATTACATGCTGATCAAGTCACTTAATATGATGAATACCATCTGGGCTCTGGTCTTACCTGGTTTGGTGCCGACTTTCTCCATGCTGATCATGCGCAATTTCTTCATGGAGATACCGGAGAGCCTGGAGGAATCAGCCCGTCTGGACGGGGCCAATGACTTCCAGATCGTTTTACGTATTATTTTGCCTATTTCCCTGCCTATTCTGGCAACCGTCACCTTGTGGTCGATGGTCGGCCATTGGAACTCCTGGTTTGACAGCATGATCTATATGCGCGAACCCAAAAACCAGGTCCTGCAGGTGGTTTTGCGCAACATCGTCGTTGTCGGTACCACCAAGGATCTGCAAGCAGGGGGCCGGATTGACAGGCCTGAGCTCAATACCCCGGAAGCCATTAAGGCGGCCACTATTGTCGTGGGTACTGTGCCTATTGTCCTGGTCTACCCCTTCTTACAAAAATACTTTGTTAAAGGCATCCTGGTTGGCTCTTTAAAAGGTTAGGATACATACCGCATGCGGTTGTATATATAAAAAACAGGAGGAACAGATTATGAAGCGTAATCTCGCAAAAAGTATGACCCTGCTACTGGCACTCTTCTTATTGATTTCCAGTCTTGCAGCCTGCACAGGGACAACAACAACTGCCAGCCCGCAGCAGTCAACTGCCGCAGCAACAACGGCCAAAGGTACACAAACCACTGCCGGCCAGGCAGAAACCACCACAGAAGCACCCGAAGATGATCCCTATGCTATCTACGCACCGATCGAAGACAAAACCTATGAAATCAGCTGGGCCAAGAAACAACAAGGCAACCAGCAAGTTGATATGGATAATGCCAACATTGTCTGGCATTTTGAAGATGCCTTGAACATCAAATTTGATATTCAGGACTATTTCGATGAGAACGATATTTCCCTGCGGATTGCCTCTGGTGACAAGTATGACTTTATTGAAACAAGGTCAGCCGAACAGTACACAACTTTTGTCGATGACAGTATCTTGCTTGAACTGCCTGACGAGCTCTTTATCAGGTATGCTCCGGAAATGTGGAATGGCCTGAATGATCAGATCCCTGGCTTTTTTGACTACGGCCTGATCGACGGCAAAAGATACAGTGTCGGCGCTCCGTCTTATTTGGATGACTATCATATTCCGATCGTCTGGCGCAAGGCCTGGCTGGACGCGGTCGGTCTTGATACACCACCCACAGATTTTGCTGAGTTTGAAGAAGCCCTTTACGCTTTCACATTTGATGATCCGGACGGCAATGGCAAGGATGACACCTACGGTATGTCTGATACAGCTATGCAGCTGATCTTCAACTATTTTGATGCTTCCGGTTATAAGTTCGGCCAGACCATCTGGCACGAAGACAATGGCAAACTGAGCTGGGGTGCTGTCCGTCCCGGTGCCAAAGATGCCTTAGGCGTCCTGAGCAAATGGTATGAAGAAGGCATCATTGATCCTGAATTCATCACTTCTGAGAATAAGGGTGGCTACTGGGCCATCTCCCACACCTTCAACGAGCGCAGAATTGGTCTTTCCTGCCATGGCTATTTCTACCACTGGACCATCCCTTCAATCATTACCACAGATGATGAGGGCAACACTGTCATGCTGCCAGAATCCAGCTCCAACTTCAACGAGATCTACAACCTGATCGGCGAAGATGCTCTGGATGAGTACATCTTTGGCGATCCACTAGTCGGTCCTGACGGTAAGCAAAGGGCCCGTGCTGTTGAGTCCACCTACTGGGGTGTGCTCTATGGCCTCGGTTCTCACCTGGCAGATACAGAGCCGGACAAAGTCGGTAAAATCCTCAACCTGTGGGCCTATGTCAACTGCACCGACCTTGATACCCTGCTCTGGTCAGTCTATGGCGAAAAGGATGTCGACTGGGAATACACCGAATACGGCTCTTATAAGAGCCTCAACCCGATTTCCGGCGTTGAACGCGGTGGTAACACCCTCTTCCACATCGTCCCCCTGCCCTCACTCTATAAACAATTTCTCAAAGTCCGCTATGATTACGCCGATGACCCGGCCAACAAGATGACAACCGGTGTCCTGAAAAATAAGTTCACCTGGACAGCACCTTCCCTGGTCAAAAACAAGGCGGAACTCGACAAAATCCAGGCAGAAACTTTCATCCAGATCATAACTGGTGAAAAACCGCTAGACTACTTCGATGAGTTCGTTAATATCTGGATGTCAGCCGGCGGCGAAGACTATACCAAGGACGTCAACGACTGGTACGATGCCCAGCCCAAGTAATATTGACTAGTTAACTTATCTTGCAGGACCCCGGCCCGGCCGGGGTCCTTTCTTTTGCCATAACTAGCTGGGCGCCTTTAGTCAGCTTAGTTTATATGTCAGTAGCTAATGGACACTTAACAAGCTGTTAGAAAAAGCCTTTTGCTTTTCTCCATTAGGCAGGTGCTGCATCCAAAGCAGCCTCTCTTTCATGTGCAAGCACAAATTGTTAAACCGCGTAAAGACCAGCTGGATTCAGCTTGAGTTTTGTGAAAATGATTACTCAACGGCACAGGCATTTGCCAGCTCCCTGTCAGACAAAAATTCAATGAAGACTTCAATCGTGCGCATTCCCTATAGCCTCAATGCGAAGCTGGAAATAACAGCTGAAAACTCTTTTGTTGCCAGACTCTGAGTTTTGTGCACTACCAAAGACAGCGAATTCTCTGCCTAAAACAGAGGAAGCGTAATCTTAAGAAATTTTGCCGTGCACATCTCCTGTTCGAGGAATATGTAATTTTTGTCCAACGCGCCAGATAGAAGACTTGGTTAAGAGGGAGGCCTTCTCTTTATTTCCATTTTTTTCTTTTAACGAGAGCGCCGGGCACGTCAGTTTTTTTTGACCAAGCCAGCAAAATAGGCTATAATGGCCTAGAATTTTAAGTGAAAGACAGGTGAATCATTTTGGATTTAATACCTTTAAAAGTAGAAAAAAGAGAGCTCTCCAGCAAGGGCTACTTACGTACCTTGCGGACTTCCGGTAAGATCCCGGCTGTTTTGCATGGCAGCAAGCAATATTCTTTGCCGATCACACTGGATGCCAAAGAGCTGGTCAGGGCTCTTAACACACCAGCTGGCCGTAACGTCCTGCTCGAATTACACCTAGCTGACGAAAAAAAGCCGGCTATGGTTGAGAATTTGCAAAGAGACCTGATCAAAGAAGATGTCTATCAGCATGTCGACCTAATGCTGGTTTCGCTGGATGAGAAGATCGAAGTCAGCGTACCAGTGGTGCTGGTGGGCCAGGATAGCAGGGTTAACGATGACGGTGTCATCTCCCAGCCTATCTATGAGATAACCATCCTGAGCACACCACTGGCAATTCCAGAAAATATCCGGGTCGATATCAGTAGCATGGCCATCGGCGATGCGATTGTTCTAGGTGACATCACTTTGCCGGAAGGCTGCGAAGCTGTCACTGCCTCCGATGAGATGCTGGTTAATATCCTGCCTCCGCGTGTCGAAGAAGAGCCGGAGACAGATGAAGCAGCAGAAGCCGCTGACCTACCCGAACCTGAGCTGGTTGATGCAGAAACTGCTACAACTGAAGAAGCTTAAACCAGTTAGTTATTAATTTCAAAAAGGGCTTCTATTTCAACAGGAATATTGCCCGGCAAAGCATTGACACCAATAGCCGACCGCGACGGCGTTCCCTCCTGCTCACCGAATAGGTCTGCCAGCAGGGCGCTGGCGCTGTTGGCTACTTTTGGTTGTTCATAAAACTCGGCACTGCCAGCCACAAAAACTGTAATCTTGACAGCCTGGCGCACTCTGTTCAAATCCCCTAAGAAAGCCTCCAGCACTGCCAGTACATTCAGCATGCAGTTTTTGGCCATAGCCTGGCCCTGTTCAATGGTCAGGTCAAGGCCCAGCTTACCCAGGCTGGCCTGGCCGGCAATAGCCGGACCACAACCAGAGATGTAAACCAGATTGGAGGCAAAAGCCTTGGCTGGCTGGTAGACACCACCTCGCGGTGGCGGCTGAGGTAGCTTTAGGCCTAGATCCTTTAGCTTGGCATAAACATCATGTTTTTCACTCATAATAAACCTCCTGGCGCCTGAGCGCCTTTTTTTAAGATCGTTTGAGAACATGGCCATTTCTAGCCGAACTCAGCTGATTATCTGCATAGGCAGTCACTCCATTGACAAGCACCTGCTCCAGGCCCACTGCCAACTGGCGGGGCTGCTTGTAATCCGCCTGATCCGTAAACACTGCAGGATCAAAAATATTCAAATCTGCAAAATAACCCGGCTTGATCAAGCCACGTTTTTTCAGGCCATGCCGCTGAGCCGGCAGGCCTGTCATTTTATAGACAACCTCTTCCAGGCTGAGGATCTTTTTTGCAAAGACCAGCTGGCGGATAGCCCGGGGGAAGGCTCCGTAAAGACGCGGGTGCGGTTTTCCAGATCCGCCATATAGAGCGTCGGACACCAACATGGCCCAAGGCAGGCGGGCAATGGTCTCCAGATCAGTCTGGTCCATGGATCTGGTGATAATGGTCACATTGCCCTTTTCCGAGCTGAGCAGGTCACACGTGACCTGGACAGGGTCCTGTGACTTGGCAGTGGCTATTTCAGTAATCGATTTGCCCAGCCAGGGCTCATTTTCTGCACTGCTGGCTGAACTTAGTATAATCCTGTCCCAACCGACGCTGGCCACATGATTATCCCAGCCAGGCTGGTCCTGGGCCAGTTCACGGCGCAGCTGGTCCCGGCCAGCAGGCCGGTCCAGCCAGTCCAGCGTCGCAGCCAGATTTTCCCGCATAATAACCGGTGGCAACAAGGAAAGCAGGGTGGTCGAACCGGCCAGATAAGGATAAAAATCGACACTGAAATCAAGACCTGAATTTTCCAGGACAGTTATGGCTGCATGGATCAGTCTTTGCCAGTTTTTAATGCCAACCGATTTAAAATGACTGATATTAAGGCGCAGGTCCAGTTTTTGGCAAATAGTCACAATTTCCCGAATAGAATCAACCAGCCCATCACCTTCACCGCGCACATGGCAGGAAAGCAGGGCGCCTTTTTTTGCAGCAGGTTCTAGGATGGCAGCGTACTCAGCCGGGCTGGTGTAACACTCCGGCACATACATGATCCCGGCCGAAACCCCAAGCGCACCCTCTGTCAGGGCCTGGTCCAGCAGCCTGGCCGCCTGGACCAGTTCAGCTTGAGTGAATGGTTCTGCAGCCATGCCCTTGACTGCTGTCCTGACTGCTCCTGTTCCGACCAGATTGGCAACGTTAAGCCGCGGACTGGTCTGGGCCAATTTTTCTGCATAAGTGGCAAAATCAGCCAGTTCCAGCCCCTGGTTGGACCGGCCCAGACAGGGTTCTAAAAAGCGGTGCCACTCCTGTCTGCTTGCTGCAACTGTGGGGAAAAGACTCATGCCACAGTTGCCGTTAACCACGCTGGTGATGCCCTGGGCCAGTTCTAAATGGCCATAATCCGGATCTGTCAGGGCTGCCAGATCACCGTGGCGGTGGCCGTCGATGAAACCAGGCGTGAGAGTGAGGCCCTTGGCATCGATCAGCTGGTCGGCAGCTGGGCTGGCGCTGCCAGCTTGGTCTTTGGGCAGGACAGCCAGGATCAATTCATCTGCCAGGAGCAGGTCAGCCAGAAAAGCCGGCTGGCCTGAACCATCAATAATACGGCCGTTTTTGATTAGTGTACGCAAAAAGGTCACTTCCTTTTCCTTGAGCTAGTCACTTAAATTCTATGCTTTTTCCCCTTGAGGAGCAAGAGACCGGTCAAGAGAGCGACCAGGGCCAGCAGCAAAAACATAGCATTTTGCAGGCCGGTCCAATCCGATAGCTGGCCCAGCAAATAAGGCACCACCATACCGCCAAAAGCACCGGAAGCCATCATGGCCCCCATGGCGGTATTAGGAGCAGCCGAGCCATGTTCGCTGGCCTGCATCATCAGGACCGGCCAGGCTGGCGCAAAGCCAAAGCCCACCATGAAAAGCCAGATCAGCTTGAGCGGCGCACTGCCACCAAACAAAAAGAGACTGACAAAGATCCCGGCCAGAACCAGGCCTCCGATCAACCAGCTGTTATAACGCTCACGCAAGCGGCTGAAGAAAAGCCGGCCCAGGGCCATGCCCAGCCAATAGGCCGCCAGGAAAAAACCGGCTGGGATCAGGGTTTGGCTGGTTGCTTCAACATAGTGGGTCACCCAGAAAGCAGCGCCCTCCTCAACCCCGACATACAAAAAGATAGCCAACAGCAAAACGATAAAATATGAGCTCTTGCCCAGCTGTTTTAAATAAAGGCCCTTGATCGGCTCTGTTTTATAAACAGGCAGTTCCTGGCGGGCCATCAGGAGCAGGCAGAGGGCAAAGATGGCCGCCATCAGGAAGTAATTGCTGCGCCAGGCCAGACCCAGCTGCCGGGTCAGCCAGGCCACAAAGGGTCCGGCTACAGCCCCCAGGCAAAAATACATCTGGGACAGGTTCATCACAGCATTGACCCGCTGCGGATTGGCCAGGGCTAAAAGGCCGGTCAAAAGACCTTCAATCACGGCAAAACCGCCGCCAATCAACAGGGTGGCTGCCAAAAAGACCAGGTGTGACCGGCTGAGCGCCACCAGCAGGATGCCGCCGGTCAGGAGGGCAAAGCTAGCCAGCACTACCGGCTTTGTACCCAGATGATCCCCGGCTTCACCTAAAAGCAGGGGCAGTAAAAAAGAACCCAGAAAATGAAAAGAGATCATCAAACCGGTCAGGGCGGCACTTAGTTTAAAATCAGCCCCTATATCACCCAGCACACTTTGATATACTGAAAGATAGACACCTAAAAAGATCATTGTCAAATAACTGACACCATTAATCACCCTGCTGGGCCGGGCTGGCTGGACACTCATTTAAAAAGCACCTTCCTTTTTCAAGTCAGTTCCCAGTCTAACCAAGAGCCCAGAGCAAGTCAATCAAGCAGCAAGCAGTCTTTTAAGCCTGATTCCCGGCCCTTTCGGGGGCTAAATCAGCCCACTGGCCGCCCAAGCCCTTTGCCAGATCAGAATTCTACTTATAATAATTGATGTGAGGTAGCGAATATGCAGGTCAGGCTGGAAATAGTCGCAGCAACTGAAAAGGAAGAAATAGTGATCTACTGCCACAAGCTGACGCCTGAATTAGAAAACATCATCAGGCAGCTGGAGCAGCAACATAATACAGACCTCCAGCTGGAGTTTTTCAAAGACGATCAGCAGTATTACCTGTCCCTGGCGGAGATCTTGTTTTTTGAAACCGAAGCCAACCAGGTCTATGCCCACACCAGGGATGCCGCCTACAGTGTCAGGCAACGCCTTTATGAACTGGAAAATATGCTGCCGGCCTATTTTGTCCGGGTCTCCCGCTTTTGCCTGGCCAACACCCTGCTGATCTTTTCCATCCAGAAAAGCCTGACCAGGGTCAACCTGATCTCCTTTCGCAACTCACACAAAGAGATCTACGGTTCGCGCAACTACAGCAGTGAATTGCTGCGCAAAATGAATGAGAGGTATCTGTATGAAAATATCTAAGCTTATCTGGGGTATCCTGGCAGTGGCCTGCGGCATTTTACTACTGCTCAGTTCTTTAGGCATTGGCGACCAGCTCGGCCTGGTCCGCCTGGTCGGCAGCACCTTATTGCTCGGCCTGGCTGCCACCGGCTTTTACCAGCTGCAGTTCTTTTTAGGTCTTTTACCCCTGGCCCTGTTGCTTTATATCTGGCGTTTACCGCTGGGCCTGGCCAAGCTGGACTTCTGGCTCCTGCTGGCAGCCACGATTGTAATCAGCCTAGGTCTGTCTGCCTTGTTTGGCAAAAGAGGACGCACTTTCCGTTTGCACCGTAAAAGAAGGCTGAGCCACACTGAAGAGCTGACCGATGAGGAAGAAGTCAACATCTCAAGCAGCTTTGGCGAACAGATCAAATATATTAAGTCAGAATACCTAAAACAGATTAATATCAGCGGCAACTTTGCCTCGGTCAGGATCTATCTGGAACAATGCAATCCGGCTGTGCCCCATATACTTGTCAATATTAATGCCAATTTCGCCGGTATTGTCCTTAATATCCCGCGTTCCTGGCAGGTTGACAGCCAGATGAACAGCTTTGCCGGCGAGGTCAATGACAGCCAGAAGGGAGCTGCAGAAGGCGGCTGCAAGCTGGTATTGGCAGGCGGCATCAATTTTGGCGAAGTGAAAATCGTCAGGGTCTGATCAGGTCGTTTTCCAACTGATGATCCGGCTGACAAAATGGCGAAACTCCTCCGGCTCATCTTTTTCGAATAAAACATCGCTGGGGCCGTGTGTGACAACGCGGCCATCGCTGACAAAGGCGACATGCTCACAGGCATGCCTGGCAAAGCCGATCTCATGGGTGACCAGGATCAGGTCCTTTTTCGCCAGGCGCAGGCCATTGATCACATCAAGGATTTCAGCTGTTATTTCCGGATCCAGCGCCGAGGTGGGCTCATCAAATAAAAGCACTTCTGGCTTTAAAGAAAGGGCCCGGGCGATGGCTACCCTTTGTTTCTGGCCGCCGGACAGCTGGCCGGGGTATTTATCCAGATGATCGGCCAGGCCAAAGCGCTCCAGCAGCTCAATCGCTTCTTGCCTGGCCCGGGCCGGAGCCATCTGACGTGTTTTAACCAGTGGCAGGGTGATGTTTTGCAAAGCTGTCAGATGGATGAAGAGATTGTAGGACTGAAAAACCATAGCGATTCTCTTGCGGTGCTCCAGCAACTTGTCTTTACTAAAATCAATCGCTTTGCCATTTAAAACCAGCTCGCCACTGTCCGGGGTTTCCAAACCGGCCAGCACACGCAATAAGGTTGTCTTGCCACCGCCGGAAGGCCCGATAATCCCCAAAGAATGAACATCAGTCAGGCTTAAGGAAAGGTCAGACAAGGCTGCCTGACCTTTATAGGTCTTGGTCAGATGCTTGATCTCAATTTGCATAAGTCAACTTCCTTTCCAGGCGTCTGGTCAACCAGGCAATCGGCAAAGTGATCAGCATATAGCCTGCCGCCAGCAGGATATAATTCTCAAAGGTGGCAAAATTAATCGAATCAGCCTCCATAACCATCTTGGTGAACTCATTGACAGCAATGAAGGACAAAAGTGATGAGTCCTTGACCAGGGAGGCAAACTGGCCGGTCAGCGGCGGCAGAACAATCCGGCTCAGCTGGGGGATGATAATATAGCGGTAGGTCTGCGCCGGACTAAAGCAGAGCGACCTGGCCGTTTCGAGCTGGGCTGAGGGTATACTCTCCAGGCCGCCACGAATGATTTCGGCCACATAGGCACCAGCAAAAAGAGACAAAATCAAAACACCCATGGCATAGCGGTTAGTCAGGCGATAGGCTGTCCCGATGATATAAAAAAGCACCAGCATCTGGACCAGCAAAGGCGTGGCCCGGATAATCTCGACATAAACTGTGGCCAGATAACGCCAGAAGTGGACTTTGGAGCGCCGGCCTAAAGCTGCCAGGATACCCAGAATCAAGGAACCGCCCAGGGAAAAGAGACTGATCAGGAGGGTTGTCATGAAACCAAAAGCAAACTTATAACGGTAGTCGAGCAACACCTGCCACTGCCAGTTGTGATTAAGGCTGGCTACAGCATAAAAAAACAAGCTGGCCAGCAAGGCTGTCAAGAGCAGGATGCTGAGCGCCTTTTTCACCATGAATATAATCTCTCCTCGTCACTCTCCAATTGAAAAGAAAAACGGGATGCCCAGATCCTCAAAAGCCTTTTTCTCCTCAGGCAGATACTGCTCTGCCAGTTTATCAAAACCACCTTCACTGCGAAAGCTTTTTATGAAGTTATTGATCTTTGCCTTTAATTCAGGCTGATCCTTGCCCAGGGCAACGGCCCAGTATTCCGGATTATCCTGATAGGGCTCCAGATTGACCCGGGTCTGATCCGGATACTGCTGCCAGTTGCGATAAACGGTCAGCTGGCCATAAGTGAAGGCATCGGCCTTGCCCTGGACAACTTCCAGGACACAGACACTTTCTTTGTCAAAGACCATGATAGTGGCATTTTTCAGGTTCTTTTCCGCATAAATATGACCAGTTGAACCCTTCTTGACAGCAACTGTGCGGCCCTCCTGGTCCAGATCAGCATATGAGGTCACCGGTGAATCCTTATTGATCAAAAGACCCAGATTAGCCACAGCATAGGGCTCAGAAAAATCAACTCTTTCTGCCCTTTCTGCGGTAATGGTCATCGAAGATATGATCAGGTCTATCTTGCCTGTCTCCAAGGAGGGGATGAGGCCAGCCCAGGCCATATTCTCAATCACCAGCTCACGACCTAAATCAGCCGCCAGAGCCTTGGCAAATTCAACGCTGAGCCCAGCCGGGTTATTTTGTTCATCCGTCATTTCAAAGGGCGGATAAGCCAGTTCCATACCGACAACCAGCTTGGCTTTATCTTGAGCCGGGCTACAAGCAGTAAGGAGCAGTGCCATTGGTAGTATTAAAAGCAGAACTAATCTAATATAGCGCATTTTTTCGACCTCCTTAGTCTTTCTTGCTGCAAGGATAGCACGCTCTAATTAGACTTTCTGTATCATAATGCCTCTAAAGACAACAAATCCTCTCACGGCTCGGCCAAATAACTGTCAACAGCAATCATGGCAGCTGCAGCCAGAGCCGCATCAGGCCGGAAGTCTGTGGCGGTAAGAGCCAGGGGATGGATTTTTCTGGTGATGCGCAAGCTGTCAACCTGGCAGCTGATCAAATCAAGCAGCTGCTCAGGCCGGCTGGCCGGATCTCCGGTTATGATCACAGCCTCCAGATCCAAAAGATTGCTCACATTAATGATAGCCTGGGCCAGTTTATCAGCCTGGTTCTTGAGCCGCTGCAGGGCTTTTTCCGTACCAGCCGCAGCAGCCTCGGCCAGCTTGACCCAGCTCTTGTACGAACTGCCTTCGAGCACAGCGCTGGTTGAAGCATAGTTTTCCAGGCAACCCCGGTTACCACACTCGCACAGTGGGCCAGCCGGATCAAGTGACATGTGACCGACCTCAGCTGCAAAGCCAAAGCCGCGGTAAAGCCGGCCATCCAGGACCAGGCCAGCCCCGATGCCGCTATCTACTATCAAAAGCATAAAGTCATTATAAAAGCGGCCCTGACCCAGATGCTTTTCCCACAAGGTCCTGGCAGCAGCATTGTTTTCCACCCGTAAAGGCAGATCCAACTGCTTCTTCAAGGCCAACTGGATATTCTTTTGCTGGAGCAGGCCAAAGCGGGGCGGATTGAGTACCAGACCGCTTTTACTGTCGACCGGTCCGGGCACACTGACGCCAACCCCCCTGACCTGGCCAGTCAGCATTGCTTGGGCTGCTCGCGCTAGACCAGCAACCAGTTGCTCAAAAGAGGTAAAATCAGCCGGACTGAAAGTCTGGCTGGCCAAAGTCCGGCCAGCTAGATCTAAAAGACCCAGCTGGATACTGTGGCGGCTGATATCTATCCCGATAAACTGAAATTGATCTGTGGCCAGAGCCAGCAGCCGGCCACTTTTTTCCCGGATCAGACCCTGGTCCAGTAACTGGTCACAGATGATGGTTAAGGCAGCCCGGGTCAGGCCGGTGCGCCGGGCCAGTTCTGCCCGGCTTAAGTCTTCTGGCCAGAGCAGGCGTATCACTGCCAGGCGGTTGCCAGCCCCGATCGCAGCTGCATTGCGGATTTGCCTAGACATGGCCGTTTTCGTGCAAAACAGCCTGAATCTCCCTGAGGCTGGCTGTACCTGTTTGCTTCAGTTTTTTTACGGTCACAGCGGCAGCGGCATTAGCCAAAAAAGCCGCTTCGGCTTTGGTCGCACCTGCTCCCAGGCAGGCGGCAAAAGTAGCCATAAAGCTGTCACCGGCCCCACAGATATCAAGCGGGGGCTGGACCGGGAAAACCGGCACGTGACTGACTGCTCCCTGGTCAGGGCCGGTCAGAAAACAGCCTCTGGCACCTGCCGTCAGACAGACAGTGGAAGTGGTCTTTGCGGCCAGCTCCAAGGCCAGACCGGCCAGCTGCTCCAGGCCAGCATTTTCTGTGTTCATGTCCTTACCCAGGGCCTGGGCGCATTCAGCTGCATTGGGTTTGAGCAGGCAGCCTGGATACATCCCGATGCGGTAGCGGCTGTCAACCAGGACGAGCAGACCCTGACGGGCCAGTTCCAGGGCTGCCTTTTGCACAGCAGGACCCAGGCAGCCATATTGGAACTGGTCGCTGAGGCAAAGCACATCCAGGTGCCTGGCCAGAGCTGTCAGCTGCCTGGCCAGGACCTGGTCCAGCAGCTCCGACTGGGAACTGTGATTAGTAAAATCAAGCCGCGGGTCTTCATATTCCAGATCAGCAAAACCGCGCCGGTAGGGCTTGATATAGGCATTGGTGACTCTGTCATCAGACTTGATCAAGCCGTCAATAGCAATGTTTCTGGCAAAAAGCTCTTCTGCCAGCAGGCGGCCGCGCCAGTCCTGGCCTATCACACCTGCCGCAGCAACTGACTTAAGCCCTAGGGCGGCCAGATTGGCCGCCACATTGCCACCAGCTCCGGGAGCATAACTTTCCTGCACTACCGGCAAGGGAAAATGCGGTGTTTCCAATGAGAGTTCAGATTTGGTCAGATCAGCATGCCAGTAGGCATCCAGAGCCAGGTCACCAGCCAGGCCGGCCCGCACTCGGGCCAGGCCGGCCAGTATCTGCTTCAGCCGGTCCGGCCGGGGCGGAGTTATTGTTTTAAGCACTACAGCCATCTTCATGCCTCCCCCAGCAAGCCCTGATAAAGCTGCGGGATCGACACCTGGTGGTCAACTGTGAAGTGGTAACCCCTGCCACCACGGCTGACCGGCCGGTTGACGATATTTTTGCGTGGCCTGTAATAGTAGAGCGGGTCATCATAACCGATCTTGCCCTTGTAATCACCCAGTTCAACCAGATCAAAATTGGCTGTCGTAAAAGCAAAGACCTCAAGACCCAGATTGCGCACAATGGAAAGAGCCTTTAAGAAAACCTCCGGCCCGATCACACTGGAACCGAAATTAAGAAAGACACCGCCCTCCAGATCTGCCACAGCAGAACACATTTTTTTAAAATCAAGTCCGCTGGCCCCGCCAATGGCAGCAAAATCAACTGTCGGGTGCTGGTGGATGATATCAGTACCCAGAGCGATATGGAGGGATGTGCCAACACCGAGCTGGCTGGCCTGGTAGAGCACACTGATTTCCTTATGAGGGAAAAGCTCCGGCCTTTTTGCCATATAGGCAGCTATCGCCTCACCATAGCCTAGCCCTTGTGCCCAGCCCTGCTGGATGGCTTCATTCATATAGCGGCCTGTTTCCTCCCACATCCCGAAGCTGCCATCCTCAATGGCTGTCGGCACATCCTCTGAAGTGCCGCCGGCCAGGGCCAGTTCAAAGTCATGGATGCTGACAGCGCCATTACCGGCCAGATGGGTGATCCAGCCCTGCCGCATCAGCTCAATCAAATAAAGGGACAGGCCATTTTTTATGACATGGGCTCCCAGCGACCAGATGATAGCCCGTCCCTTCTGGCGGGCTTGTTTGAGCCGCTCCAGCAGGTCTATAAACTGGTCACTGGTCCAGTCCGGTCCCTGATACTGGCCAGGCCGGGCCAGATTGGCCAGGCTGACCAGGTTATGCCGTTTGGCCAGAGAATAGGTTGTGATTTGCTTAAAATCTAGCTTAGTCATCTTCTTCTCTCCTAATTATCTAGCAGCAGCCAGGTCAGCAGCTCTGTCTTATTTTTAAAATCACTGGCCAGGGCATGGGCGCCAGCTTTAATCAGGCGCTGGCGTTTGGCCTGGTTGACACCTGCCTGGCCAGTATCATGTGTAGCCAGGCCCAGGGCCAGGCTGCCGGCCCGGCGGGCCAGCTCTATTTCCACCTTGCCATCACCGATCACAACTATTTCCTGACCCTGATGGCCGCTTTCTTTGACCAGGCGTTCCAGGACCAGCTCCTTGCTGCAGCTAGCCACTCCCGGCGGGGCTCCTGCTAGAGCTGCAAAATAATGGGCCAGGCCTAAAATTTTGGCCTCTTGCTTGACATCTGCTTCATCTGTGCCGCTGGCCACATAAAGGTCCAGTCCCTGGCGGGTCAGCTCTGTTAAAAACTCCTGGCTGCCGCCAATCAGGTAATCAGCTGCCAGGGCCTGGCCGGACTGGACAGCCGCACGGCGCAGGCCGACCTTGGCCATCAGGCGGGTGTTGTATTCAGCCTTATAATCCCAGGGATCAAGTGGGCTCTGGCCCAGGCCCGCCACCTGGTCAGCCAGCCACTGCATCTGGAAGATGGTCTGGATACCGGTAGATTCGGCAATGTAATCAGCGATCTGCCCCGCCAAGGCTGGTCTTTTTTCCGGCTCGACCAGTGGCAGCAGGCTATCTTCCATCAGCTCGGCCATAACCTCTTCCCAGCCACTGCGCAAGGTCGACAAGGTGCCATCAAAATCAAACAAGATCGCCCTGGGCCTGGGCCGGACCGGAGCAAGGGCTTCAATTATCTCCAGCATAAAAAAACCACCTTTCCAACTAAGAAAGCTTAAGCAACTAGCAATCAGATTATATTGTTAAAGAGTTTAACATGTCAAGCCGGCTCAGTTGTCAAATACCTGATTTAGCTATATAGTTTAAGGCAGTACCATCATACATTTTTAGGAGGATCATATGCGTATTAGAGTTCTCAAAGACCCTGTTGCCCTGGGCCAGGCTGCAGCTGACCAGGCTGCCGCAGTTCTTAAAAAAGCTATTGCCGAGCGAGGCAGTGCCCGGCTGATTTTATCAACCGGCATGTCCCAGTTCGAAACCCTGCAGGCCCTTTTGGCTTCCGACCTTGATTTCAGCCGCGTGGAGCTTTTCCACCTGGATGAGTATATCGGCCTGCCCACCAGTCATCCGGCCAGTTTCCGGCGTTATCTGCAGGAACGTTTTATCTCCAAAACCAACTTGAAGGCTGTCCATCTGGTTGATGGTGAAGGTGATCTTGAAAAGACAATCGCCGGCCTTAATGCAGCAGTCACTGCAGCTCCGATTGATCTGGGCCTGATCGGCATCGGCGAAAACGCCCATGTAGCCTTTAATGATCCACCGGCAGACTTTGATACAGAAGAACCCTATATCATTGTTGATCTGGATGACGACTGTAAAAACCAGCAGGTAGGTGAAGGCTGGTTCCCCGACCTCGACGCGGTGCCTGCCCAGGCCATCTCTATGTCGGTCAAGCAGATCCTCAAATGCAAGACCATCATTTCCTGTGTGCCTCATGCTGTCAAGGCCAAGGCTGTAGCCAGAACATTGAATAATCCGGTCTCCAACCTGATCCCGGCCACCATCTTGAAAACACATGCTGATGTGACCTTGTATCTGGACGAGGCTTCAGCCGGCCAGCTGACTGAAGCACAAAAAAACCAGGCTTGACGGATTAAGGGGATGTCAGCGCAGTTTTTGCCGACTCTTGTCCTGCCTTTATCCAGGGAGGGGCAGATCGATTATCCTGCCCTGGACCGCCTGCTTACCTACTATTTCCGGCACGGAGCCAGCGGTATTTTGCTGGATTGGCAAGCAGGCGAACTGGCTTGGCTGGTGCCGGACCTGCAGCTGGAAGTAGCCACATATTGCCTGCGGCTTTGCCGCACTGCCCATAAAACATGCTTTTTTCTGACTGGAGCGGCCAGGCTTGACCTGGCCCGGCTCCAGCCTGATGGCTTGATTTTACCAGTGGGCCAGGCCACTAGCAGGTTAGCAGAAAAACTGCCGGCCCAGACCAGGCTTGGTCTTGTTGCCAGACCTGAAGAGCCGCTAATGCCTGCTAGACTAAGGCAGCTGGCGTCAGGCGGCTCTTTTAGTTTTGTCCTGGCCGATTACAGCCAGCCCACTGGACCTGAATTGCTGGACCAGTGTCATAAAGAAGGCCTCACCTTTTACAATACTGATGGCGCCAGCTTGCTGGAGAGCCACCTGGCTGGCGCCGCCGGTTACTGCGGCAGCTTGTTTGGCTTTATGCCGCAAGTCTTTTTAGTCCTGCAGCGCTATCTGCAAGACGATGGAGATTTTTTACCCCACGACCGGCGCAGGGCTGAAGAGTTTGCTCGTTTTATTGCCCTGGCGGCACCGTATGCGGCTGGAGATTATCCGGCACGGCAAAAATACCTGCTGGAGCGGCAAGGGCTTATCAACAGCAGTCAGACTCTTGATCCGGCTGCCAGCCACTTATGTGCAGCAGAAAAAAGACAGCTGGATGCCCTGGCCAGCCAGGCTGTCCTGCAAAGGAGCCGGGCTGACCTTTTTCCACAGCGGCAGTTAATCTTTGCTGCAGGAGCTCATTTCCCCAGCTGCCATGCAGCCACCATCTTGCCCCTGCCTGACGGCACCATTCTGGTGGCCTATTTTGCCGGCACAGCTGAAGGCCAGCCTGATCTAGCAATCTGGCTGTCGCGTTTTAAGCAGGGCAGCTGGCAGGTTCCGGTCCGGATCGCCAAAGTGGACCAGACAGCGCACTGGAACCCGGTCCTTTTCCTGGACGGCAGCACTGTCCGCTTGATTTTTAAAAAAGGGCCGCGCATCACTGACTGGCAGAGCTGGTCGATTAGTTCAGCAGATGCTGGTCTATCCTGGTCCTCACCTGTCCCCTTGCCTGGCCATGATCAGGCCCTGGGCCCTGTGCGCAGTAAACCGCTCAGGCTCTCTAATGGTTTGCTTCTGGCCGGTAATTCAACAGAAAGCAAAACCAGCTGGCAGGCCCAGGTCGATGTTTCTCAAGATGGTGGCAAGACTTTTGCCTGTCTGGCCAAAATACCCCACAACAGCCAGGATCCGGCCGGACCGGATTATCTGGCGGGCAAGGGTGCCATCCAGCCTGTTTTATGGGAGAGTAGCCCGGGCCGGGTCCACCTGCTTTTGCGCACCACAGCGGGCTGGATCTTCCGCTCAGATTCAGATGATTATGGCCAGACCTGGTGCCGGGCTTACCGGACCGGCCTGCCCAGCAACAATAGCGGCATTGAAATTGTCCAACAGGGCGGCCGTCTCTATCTGGTCTTTAACCCGGTCCAGGGCAACTGGGCCAGTCGCAATCCGCTTGTTATCTGGACATCGGATGATAATGGCCTCAGTTTCACCCATTATCTGACCCTGGAGGGCTGCCCTGTTGATCCACAAAACCAAGGGGATGCAGAGTATTCCTATCCGGCAGCCCTGGTAGCTGCTGGCAAACTATATGTGGCCTACACCTATAACAGGCGTCAGCTGGCCTGCTGCATAATTGATTTAGAGGAACAGGGAAAAAAAGAATGGCAAAAGTAAAAGGTCTGACCCAGGCAGCCGGTCAAAAGAGGATCAAGTATCTCAGTTCAATCGCCTACGGCCTGGCCAACACTTTACGGGTCAACATCGCTGTTGTAATACCAGCCATCGTGGCAAGCAGGGGTTTTTCTTACACCCAGATGGGGCTGGTGACCAGCCTCTTTTTCACAACTTACATGTTCGGCCAGCTGATCAGCGGCTACCTGGGCGACAAACTACCGGCTAAGGGCCTGATTATCAGCGGCCTTTTTGTTTCAGCCCTGTGTAACATCGGCGTAGCCCTATCCCCTTCTTTTGCCATCCTGGCCTTGTGCTGGACTATCAATGGCCTGGCCCAGTCCCTGCTCTGGGCCCCACTCATGAAAACCATCTCTGTCTGGTATCCGGCCCGGCAGCTCAGCAGTGTTTCCTATTTTATTTCCATAGCCATCATTTTTGCCTATATCATTTCCTGGAGCTCTTCGTCTTTACTGGCCACCCAGCTGGGTTGGGCCTGGGCTTTTTTGGTGCCGGCTGCTGTGGTACTTGTCTTTTTACTGCTTTTGCTCTTTTTCTTCCAGAATCAGCCGATTGACCAGGCCAAGCCAGCCCGGCAAAAAGAAGAAGTCACAGATCAACTCAGTATGTGGCAGTATATCCGCCTGATCCGGCTGCCCGGCCTGCTCCTGATCGCCCTGACCCAGGGCCTGATCCGCGAAGGAATCAATATCTGGTTTCCCACCATTATTGATTCTTCCGGCCGCTTCAGCTCCAGCTCCCCTGTCCTCATCCTGATCATTGTGCCCCTGATTAATTTTGCCGGAGTTGTCTTTATCAGGCGAGTCAACCGTTATCTGGCCAATGACACGATCCGCACTGTGCTGGTGATTTTTTCCATCGTCACTGCGGCAGCCTTGTTGATAAATCTGCTCCATCTGGATTGGTTCTGGCTGATCATGATCTTAATGTTCGCCCTGCTCTCCTTGACCTACGGGCTGACCCCGATCTTCACCTCCATCATCCCCTTCCAGTATGCCCAGTTCAAGCGGGTTGCCATGACAACCGGCTTGATCGACTTCTTCATTTACCTGGGAGCGGCTTTTGCCAGTTTTGCCTCCGGTTGGATCACGGACAACTATCCCTGGGACCGGGTCATGTTGCTTTGGCTCAGTGCGGCTCTAGTTGGGCTGGTTACGGCATTCTGGCGTTTTTACGCCCAAAAGGGCAGCCAGCGGCATGAACAGGACATTCATTAGTACTTGTGTTAGATTATGAGCAGGGGGATTTATGATGAAAACAATCTGGGAAAGACAACTGCTCAGCCAGCTATTGGCCAAATACGAAGCAATTCAACTGAACCTGCCAGCCTCAACCGGCCGGCGCCGGGTCCAGCTCAGCTTGCAAAATGGTGATTTTCTAGCTTACAATCTGCCTGACCCCAGCCAGAAAGCCAAAATCCACGAACTCCTGGAAGAGTTAAAGGAAGCCGCTTTACTGGACTTTGTTTTTGTGCGCAGCCAGACACCAAAGCTGGTCCAGCGGGTCTGGCTTAATCTGGACCGGATTGAGGCTGCTTACCAGCGGGTCAACTTGCTGGCCCCGGCAAAACAGGCTGCCCCTGTCCTGGCTCAGATCAAGCAGCTTTTGCAGCAGGAGTCCGGCTTACCTAATTGGATCCGGTCCTTCCTGCTTGAGGCAGCCGGGGTGATCGAAACAGAAAACCAGCTGGCAGCACCCTTGCCTCTCCAGCAAAAACAGGCCCTTCTACTTCTACAGGCCCTGGCTGAGCTGGCCAAAATCAGCCCTGAGCGTCCTTATGAACGCAGCTTCAGCCAGCAGTTTTTTATTGATGACAAGGTTTACAAAGAGGATGTGCGCCCTCATCTCAGCCATGTCTTACGCGACTATCTCCTGCCCCATCTTCTAGCCTATCCTTTCGCAATTGCGGCTGAATTGGATCTTTCCGACGATGAGCTGCTCAGCCTGGCAGGTGCCAGCCGGCAAGATGAGATCTTGCAGTTTTCCGGCCCCCTGCTGCTGGCGCGTCAGAATCTACAGCTCGACCTGGGCTTTTTCCTCACTTGTGCCAGCATGAGTGTGACAGAACTGCCGGGTCTGGAGCTGGTTCTGCCAGACCAGATCAGACGCATATTTTTGGTGGAAAACCAGCTCAATTTCACCTGGCTGGCCCAGCGGCGTAGCCAAAATGAAGACTGGCAGGATATGCTGCTGATCCATCACGGGGGCTGTTTCAGCCCGCAAAAAGGTGAGTTTTTCCAGCTTTTACAAAAGGCCCGCCAGGGCCAGACCCAGGCAGCTCAGATTTATTTTTGGGGCGATATCGATCTGGGCGGTTTTTTAAGTTTCAACCGCCTGGCTAAAAGCTTTTTTCCTGACCTGACCCCTTGGCATATGGATCAGTCCGACCTGGTTAACCAGACCGGCCTGGCCCAGCCCATCAGCAAGGTCTATGCCGGCTGGCTGCGCCAGCTGCAAGCAGATGAGGATTTTAAGGTCTTCTGGCCGGTTATCGCCAAGGCCATCCAACTGGGCATCCGTTTGGAGCAAGGGGCCTTGCTCGGCCAGCTCTGATTGAAGCTGCAGTCATTATTTCGTAATACTATGAATAACAAAATATCCTAGTCGGTTCAGCAGCAGTTAGATCAATTTCTACTAAAACTCATGTTTTTTAAAATGATACCAAAACTAGCTTTTTAGCAAAAAAGCAGCTGATCCAACTCATTCAGCTAGAATATCTTCATTGACAGTATTCATGAAATTGTCAACCAGGTCCAATCTTTCGCAAAGCACCAGCTCTATGCCCGTCTTTTGACAAAAATCAGCCAGAACAAAAAACAGTTCAAGGTTGGCGCAGTAAAGCCGGCAGGGCAGGCTGCCCTTTTCTTGCAAGCGGCGCAAGCTGGAAAAGGCAAATTCAGCCAGATCCTGTTCGGTCCAATCGTAAATCTCACCCGTCAAAGGTGTACCTGTTGCCATATCTATAAGTAAAAACACCCTGGGGTAAATTGGTCTGGCACCTGGACTAGTCTTGATGAACCTAAGCAGCAGCGGTATATCGATCTGGCAGGCCAGGTTCTTGTTACAGCCTGCCTGGCGCATGCGTCTGGCCGCCAATTCATCGTTAAAGACCACTTTGGCCCAGTCTGGCACTTGCGTATCCAGCTCTTCAATTTTGCCTTGCCAGTTGCCGTCAATCAGGCGGCGCACTAGAAAAAGTTGATGATTTTCAGTCTGATCAAGCTGCTGCTGCAAATATTCCCGGGCAGCGAAGATAACCTGTTCCAGGGCCAGGGTCATAAAGACACACTCTTGGGCACTTAAGCTCCAGTCCGAATAACCCGGTTCAACCCGGTCAAATTTAATCCATTGCTTGGTGCCCCGAAAAGAAAAACCCAGCCGCTTGGTTTCCTCCCACTCTGCTTTTTCCAGCTCCTGCCTGTCAACAAAAGAACAGCTCAGGCAATCTTGCAGAGCAATCATTTCATCCAGGCGCAGCTCATGGCCTTCTGTTTCTATACAGGTAAAGCCATACAATCCCGCGTCTCCTAAATAAACATCCAGACCAAAGTTTTCCTCATCCCAGCCTTGGATAGAACAATAGCCTAGCTCGCCTGTAACCGGATCAGCAACACAAATCAGATCCAGATCATGCATGTCCCGCCAAAGCTCTGCTGCTTTAAAAGCTAGGGCCGCTTCATATAAACGGCGCAGCTGCCCATCACTGGGATTTTCTCGCTTAATATTACTAGACTTATTCATATTCATATTCATCTTCATCTTCATCAGAAAACTCCCTTTCTGCCAGCCCTTCCATGAAGAAATTAACCAGGTCCAGTCGGTCCGTCAAAACCAGCTCAATACCGACTTTTTGACAAAAATCATCCAAGACGCCAAAAAGATCCAGATCCCTACAGACCAGTCGCCCCGGTAAGGGGGGTGACTCTTCTGCTAAACGGAAAATTGTCGCAAAAACCATTTCTGCCAGATCAGCCTCAGCCTGGTCAAAGATGCTGGCATCGACCACAGCGCCCTCGTTTTCATCCATGAGCAGGAGCAGCCTGGGCAAGATCGGCCTGTCCCCTTCATTTTCCTGGATTGGATTAAATAGCAGGGGGGTATCGATCTGCCAGGACATGTCAGGTGCAATGCCGCCTTGTTTGAGGCGCTGGATAGCCAGTTCATTGGTAAAACCGACTTGTTCATAAGCTAGATCAACCTGGCAGATTGTCCTGATCTCACTTTGCCAGCTGCCATTGACCAGGTATCTGGTGAAAAAGCGCTCCTCATCATGAGCTAGATCAATTTCTTGCACAATCATCTCCTGGCCGGCCAGCAGGACCTGCTCCAAGGCCAGGCCTAAAAAGACACATTCCTCATCACTTATAAACCAGGGTATATAGCCGGGCTCATAGCGGCGCAGCTGGATCCAGGCATCTTGCCCGCGCGCAGCAAAGCCCAGTCTTTTATTATCTGCCAGGTCCTCTTCTTCCAGCTCATGTCTGTCGACAAAGATGCAGGTCAGGCTGTTTTTGCGGTCGAATATTTCGTGAATGGCCAGATCCTCCTGCACGAAGTCAAAAAAGCCGGCCAGGCCTTTGTCGCCTAAAAAAACATCCAGGCCATAGACATTGTCCATTTTTCCTAAAATGGTACAGTAGCCCATTTCGCCTGTGGCTGGATTTTCTACGCCAATCAGGTTGGTGTCATCAAACACTTCCCAAAGTTTAGCTGCTTTAAAGGCCAGGGCTGCTTCATAGAGGCGGCGCAGGTTGGTTTCAGTTGGTTTTTTTCGCATTATTTTTCCTTCTTTCTAGTCAGCCTGGTCGGGAATCATAAAATAACCGCCCGGCTGATAAATATAACGGCCGGCCAGATAGTGCTGCTTGAGGGCACGCTCCAAGCTGGTGCTTTCCGGTAGCTGTCTGAGATCGGGCTGGTCCTTTTCAAAAACAAAGCGGAAAACCGCCTGGCCGTTGCTGACTGCCGGGAAGATGGTGTACTGGCGCATGAATCTGACAATGTTGGCTGATTCAGGCAGGAGCAGGGCCAGCTGCGGGTCCATCAGCCAGGAGTGGCAGGAAAAAGCTTTGGCTTTAAAGTCGGGAAAACAAGTCCGGTAAAGCTCAATTGTCTGGCGGTAGGACTCAGCGCACAGGGCCGGGCTCAAGGGCTCATCCGGCGGAATATGGACATTGATGACAGGATCGCCTTTTTCCAGTACCAGCTGCCACTGGTCGCGGGCCAGGCTGATGGTTGTCTGCCCGGCCCGGCCATCGGGCAGGACAGGGTAGCCCCGGATGGTGCTGCTGTCTTCTTCCACCAGGGGCAGCCAGCTGCCGGTTTCATCAGTCAAGCCGGGGCTGCCCAGGGCAAAGCCGCTTTGATGCAGGCGCAGGCCATGGGCCAGGGTGACCAGGCGGCCACTGCCATCCGCATAGACTTTGATATGCCCGGCAAAATGTTGGCCCTTTTGCATATTCAGGCGGCCGATCCGTAAAGTCAGGCCATCAGCAAAGCCCAGGTTCCAGCTCAGGTCACCCAGGCTGTAACCCCATTTACCTTCCCGCCTTCTGTGCAAAAGCAGGCTTTGCTCATAGCTTTGCAATGAGGCCCAGCGGATTTTATGCGGGATAGCCTGGTCAGACCAGGCTGCCCAGCTGCCGGCTATGGTGGGCGGAACCAGGAAAAAAACTAAAAGGTCATAGCCCAGGCTCTCTGCCTGGCCGTCTGGCCGGGGCAGCTGGATCAGCTCTTTTTCCTGCCAGAAGGCTTGCCGGTCTGCCAGAGCTGCCTGAAGCAGTAATAAATAGGCCAGCAAGGCCTTGTTTTGCGCTATCTCCGCCGCAGCCTGGCTGATCTGGGGCCAGACCTGGGCCAGGATATTGTATTCATGGATCAGATCTTTTAGCCAACTTTCATCGACCAGATAAGAGTTAATTTCTGCAGCCTGCATGGCGGGAGCAAACAGCTCCTGCCAGCGGGGCGGGCAGGCTGCCAGGCCCAGCTCAGCTAAAAGATCAGTCAACTTATCCTGTGGCCAGGGCATGGTCTTTCACCTCACAGTTGCCGGTAGACTTCCATCAGCTGAATAAAGCTGTTTTCATCACCGCCTGCATCAGGATGATGCTTTAAAGCCAGTTCACGGAAACGTTTCTTGATAGCCTGGGCGTCAGCACTTTGCGGCAGGCCCAGTTGGGCCAGCAGGGCTGGATCATATAGATTGGCATGCATAATGCCATTTTCCTGATAAAGCTGATAATAGACCTGCCAGAAAAACTGTTCGATCACTTCTTTTAAAGCATCCTTGTCCAGCAAAGCCAGCTCAGAGAGCCTGTAACGGGCCTGGCTTCTATCTGATGCCGGGTTATTTAAATCAAAAAAGCGGTCCCAAACCAGTTTTTTGCGTTGCAAATGAGCATGAAAATCAGGACTGCCGGCCAGGCCGGTCTGGGCAAAGCGAATCTTCAGCTCAGCCTTTTTCAGCTTACGGATAGTCCTTTTCAGTTCAGCCTCTTTACTGTGCTGCATATGCTCGTCCTTTTGCTTTATTTTCCCCATTATAGCAAAATATGCAGCCTGATGGGCATTAAATCAGGCGCACCAGGCCTTTCATGCTATAATTATGCTCTAACCATAAATTCTGCAAATAATCACTAACATCTGCCGCTGGCAGGAAAAGAGGTTGGTATGGATAAACAAAAAGCGATCAAGGCCATTAGCAGCGGCCAGGTTTATCTGGGCCTGGAATTGGGTTCAAGCAGGATCAAGACTGTCTTGATTGATAGTGATTACAATGTACTGGCTGCCGGCAGCCATGATTGGGAAAACAGCCTGCTAGATGGTATCTGGACCTATTCCCTGGCCGAAGCGGAGCAAGGCCTGCAGGCCAGTTACCGCTCCATGGCTGATCAGGTCCAGGAGCTATACGGCCTGCAGGTCACATCAGCCAGGGCCCTGGGCGTCAGTGGCATGATGCATGGCTATCTGCCTTTTGACCAAGAGGGCCAGCTGCTGGTCCCCTTCCGTACCTGGCGCAATAACATGACCGCTCCTGCGGCCAGCCAGCTGGCTGACTTATTTGGACATCCCATCCCCCAGCGCTGGAGCATCGCCCATCTTTACCAGGCCATGCTGGCCGGCGAAGACCATCTGGACCGGATCGCTCATCTGACCACCCTGGCCGGTTACCTGCACTGGCGCCTGACCGGCCAAAAAGTGCTGGGCATTGGCGAAGCATCCGGTGTTTTTCCGATCGATCCAACCTTAAAAGATTATAATCAAGCCATGCTGGCAGCTTTTGACCAGCTCCTAGTAAAACATGACCTGCCCTTTACGCTAAAAGAAATCCTGCCCCAGGTCCTCGTTGCCGGCCAACCGGCTGGCAGCTTGAGCCAGGCTGGTGCCCTCTTGCTCGATCCCAGCGGTGATCTAAAAGCCGGTATTCCCCTTTGCCCACCAGAAGGCGATGCCGGCACCGGCATGGTGGCCACCAACAGTGTGGCTGTAAGAACAGGCAATGTTTCGGCTGGCACCTCTGTCTTTGCCATGCTGGTTCTGGAAAAGCAGTTGCAGGCTGTTCATGCGGAAGTCGATCTAGTCACCACACCGGCAGGCGATCTAGTCGCCATGGT
The DNA here is from genome assembly GCA_964654125.1 of uncultured Oscillospiraceae bacterium. Classification (GTDB taxonomy): domain Bacteria; phylum Bacillota; class Clostridia; order Saccharofermentanales; family UBA5734; genus JAAYBY01. The sequence goes on along the minus strand of CAZZGG010000001.1, from coordinate 48,813 downwards.
CCACTCCAATAACTGTACTTCTGACTACGATGCCTGGTTGGGCCTTTTCGGCCAGGTCCTGGAGCAGATGGGCTGGGGGTACCAAAAATCGGAACTCTACGAAAATCTCCTCAGCCTGGCCCTGCAGGGCGACCCGGCCTGTGGCGGCCTTTTATCCTATGGCTACCTGGCCGGTGAACATATCACCGGCTTTGAGCAGGGCCGGCCGCTTTTTGTACGCCAGCCTGACAGCAACTTCAACCTGGCCAATTTCATGCGCAGCCAGCTCTTCTCCGCCCTGGCAGCCTTAAGGATCGGCCTGGATATTCTTTTTCAAAAAGAAAAAGTCCAGCTTGATGAGCTGCGCGGCCACGGTGGTTTTTTTAAAACGGAACTGGTTGGTCAGAAAATCATGGCCGCTGCCACAGGTGTGCCGGTATCTGTCATGGAAACTGCGGCCGAAGGCGGTGCCTGGGGCATAGCCCTGCTGGCAGCCTTCCTGGACCATGGCCAAGGTCAAAGTCTAGCCAGTTTTCTATCTCAGAGGGTTTTTAACCAAAAAACCGGCCAGGTCATTGATCCTGACCCGGCCGATCTGGCTGGTTTTAATGAATACCTGGCCCGTTACCAGGCTGGCCTGGCGATTGAGCGGGCCGCAGTTGAGCAGCTCCCATGACTTTAGAGCCGGTCACCGTATTTTTCCAGGACATAGTCGAGGTCTTTATCGCCCCGGCCGGAACAGTTTACCAGGATGGAACCTGACTCCAGCTGGCCGGCCAGGCGGATAGCATAGGCCACAGCATGAGCACTTTCCAAGGCTGGAATGATTCCTTCTAAGCGGGACAGTTCAAAAAAAGCATCGACTGCTTCAGCATCTGTCACAGTGGCATAGCTGACCCGGCCACTGTCGCGCCAGAAGGCGTGCTCTGGCCCAACCGAAGGATAGTCCAGACCGCTGGCTATGGAATAAACCGGGTCCGGTTCACCCTTTTCGTTTTGCAGCATAATTGACTTAAAGCCGTGCATGATCCCTGCTGTGCCATAGGTCAGGCTGGCCGCATGGTCACCGACCGCCGGACCCTTGCCGAGTGGCTCCACTCCGACCAGCTGGACCGGATCATTGAGAAAGGGGGTAAACATACCGGCAGCATTGGAGCCGCCGCCCACACAGGCCACCACATAGTCAGGCATATTACCGGTCATGGCCTGGAACTGCTCCCTGGCCTCAATCCCGACCACCATCTGGAAGTCACGTACCATCAGGGGGAAGGGATGGGGACCGACCACAGAGCCGATGCAATAGATGGCATCTTCATATTCTTGCATATAGGCATCAAAGGCCGCATCAACCGCCTCTTTAAGGGTCTTCAGACCATGCGATACAGGTACAACCCGGGCGCCTAAAAGGCGCATGCGGGCCACATTGGGTGCCTGCTTGGCAATATCGACCTCACCCATATAGATATCACATTCCAGACCATAAAAGGCAGCTGCTGTGGCCAGCGCCACGCCATGCTGGCCTGCGCCGGTCTCGGCAATAATCTTTTTCTTGCCCAGATACTTGGCCAGCAGGCCTTCACCCATGCAGTGGTTCAGCTTGTGGGCTCCAGTGTGGTTCAAGTCTTCTCTTTTTAAATAAATCTGGCAGTAGCCTGTCTTGTTGGACAGGCGTTCACAGTGGTAGGTAGGTGTGGGCCGGCCCTGGAACTCACTCCTGATCCGGCGCAGCTCGCTGATAAATTTCGAGCTCTGGCAAATTGTCTTATAGGCAATATGGATGCGCTCAAACTCAGCCGTTAACTGGGGCGGGATATAAGCACCGCCATAGCTTCCGAAATAACCATCCTGGGTCGGATTGTGCTGCCGGTAGACAGCAAAGTCAACATCTGGCTTTAGCATTTTATTTCCTGCTTTCCTTTTATTTGCAGTATAAGAAGCCTTACCTGCTATAACTTAAATCTTATATCATAGTAGGGCATAATTGGCCAGAGCCTAGGCTTTTACTAGGATGGAAAGAGAAGCAGCTGGCCCTAGTGAGTATAAAGTTAGATGATGGACGCCGCTGCATAGACACAGCTATTTTTCTAGCTAGATCAATGATATTTACCAGCAAAAATCTAGCCAGCTTGTGCATGATTGACAAAACAGCCAAGGCACAGCACAATTACTTACAAGCACTGTTAGGATTATTACCAGGGCAAATTAAAGCTCGGCAGACCCTTACACAAGGAGGTCTTTATGGCAAAAAAACCTAATTTTCTTTTTATCCTGACCGATGATCAGGGCCCCTGGGCCTTGCACTGTGCCGGCGCCAGGGAACTGCAGACACCCAACCTGGACAGGCTGGCTGCCGGCGGGGCGCGCCTTAGCAACTTCTTTTGTGCCTCCCCTGTCTGCTCACCGGCCCGGGCTTCTATCCTGACCGGCCAGATCCCCTCAGCCCATGGCGTGCATGACTGGCTGCGCAGTGGTAATGTCGACAAAGCCATGGTTGAGCGCCTGGGCCTCATAAACCCCTATGGCGGTTATGTTGATGAGCATCAACCGATCCAGTACCTGTCCGGTCTGCGCACCTATACGGATGCCCTGGTCGAGGCAGGTTACAGCTGCGCCTTAAGCGGCAAATGGCATCTGGGTGACAGCCTGACTCCCCAGCACGGCTTTAGCCGCTGGTATACCATCGGCAAGGGCGGGGCTTATTATTATGAGCCGGATATCGTGGAAGACGGCCAGATCCGCATCGAGCAGGGCTATCTGACTGATTTATTCACCGAAAAAGCCCTGGCCTGGCTACCAGAGCTGGCTGCCAGTGACCAGCCCTTTTATCTCAGCGTCAACTATACCGCACCGCACTCACCCTGGGAGGCCCAGCACCACCCAGCAGAATACATCAGCATGTATGAGGACTGCCTTTTTGGCGACTTGCCTGATCTGCCGGACCACCCCAACCTGACAACCGGTCCTGTCTATGGAACTGACAGGCGCAAGATCAATCTGCGCGGCTATTATGCTGCCATCACTGCCATGGATGCAGCAGTCGGCCGCCTGTTGGATGCTTTAGTAGAACATGACCTGGCTGACAACACTGTTGTTATCTTCATGTCAGATAACGGCATGTGCATGGGCCAGCACGGCGTCTGGGGCAAGGGCAATGGCACCTTCCCGCAAAATATGTATGAAGAATCTGTCAAGGTGCCTTTTATTTTCTCTTATCCGCCCCTGACCAAAAACAAGGGCAAAGTCTATCAGGAGCTGGCCAGCGCCCTGGATATCTACCCGACTATCCTGGAGCTGGCCGGGATTGATGAGCCGGGCACCTCTATCCTGCCCGGCCAGAGCCTGCTGCCCCTGCTGGCTGGCCAGTCTACTGGCAGCGAGCGGCCTCTTGTCATCTGTGAGGAGTACGGCCCCGTCCGGATGCTGCGCACAGCCACGCACAAGTATATTCACCGCTACCCCTATGGCCCGCATGAGCTCTATGATCTGGTCCAGGATCCCGGCGAAAAAAATAATCTGGCCAGCCAGCCTGAGTCTGAAGCAAGGCTGGTCTTAATGCGCCGCGAGTTGGAACTGTGGTACCGCCGCTATGTCAACCCAGACCTGGATGGCAGTAAAGAAGCAGTGACTGGTCTGGGCCAGTTGGGCCGGGCCGGCCTTTATGCCAGCCGCAGCCAGACCTATCCAGCCAGGTCCTATCAGGAAGATTAGCTCACCAGCAAAGATTATTTGACAGAAGGCTTATATCATGGCATTATTCCGTTAGCACATTCACGTGCTAAAGCGCCATGAAAGTTGGAGGTTAATAATCATGAAGCGACTTCTTATCCTGAGCCTGGCCCTGGTCATGCTCCTTTCCTTTACAGCCTGCTCAAAAGGCGGCAAGCAGCAAGAAACCGAACGATTCACCTTAAAAGTCGGCTTTGACGCTGAATATCCACCCTTTGGTTATATTGATGATAAGGGTGCTTATGACGGCTTTGACCTGGCCCTGGCTGCTGAAGTGTGCAAGCGGCTGGACTGGGACATCCAGCTGGTGCCGATTGTCTGGGACTCGAAAGATGCTGAACTCAAGACCGGCAACATCAATTGCATCTGGAATGGTTTTACCATCAATGGCCGCGAAAATGATTACACCTGGACAGCCGGCTACTATGACAACAGCATTGTCATGGTCGTGCGCGCCGACAGTGGCATCAGCACCATGGCTGACCTGGCTGGTAAAACTGTCATCACCCAGGCAGGCTCCTCTGCACTGGCAGCCTTGGAAAAGGATCGCAAAGAGCTGACAGACACCTTCACCAAGCTTTTAGAAACAGCCGATTATAATTCAGCCTACATGGAGCTAAACGCAGGTGCTGTTGATGCCATTGCTGTCGATGTTGGTGTGGCCAACTATTATATGGCCAGCCAGTCTGGCAGCTACCACATCCTGGATGAGGATGTTTCTTCAGAAAAATATGGCGTTGGCTTCTTACTGGGCAACAAGGAACTGATGTACACAGTGCAGGGAGTCCTGCTGGAAATGGCCAACGACGGCAAGATGGTCGAAATTGCCAGTGGTTATGAGGATATGGGTTTAGTCATGGAAAGCCTGGTCTTCCCCAAAGCCTTCGCTCACTAAAAAAACTGAAAAGTATACTTGTGACAGGACCGCTCTTGCGGTCCTGTTTTTTAGTGCCCATTCATATATTGCAAAAAGCCAGTGAAATAAATATCTGCCTCGTGCTCATATTCAGCGCTGAGGGGTATATAAAAATATTTGTCGGAAACATGCTTTTGGCCATGGAAGTCTGAGCTCTCTATATCATCCCAGGTCACATCAACTAGGACGGGTTCACTGCCGTCACATGGATAGATGACATTCCAAGCATGGCTTTCTGTGCCTGTCTCATTACCGTAGACATAAGCTGCATTGATGCCGGCATACTGGGCCAGCAGGGCAAAAGCCCTGGCATAGCCGGCACAGACAGCTTCATTGTCTGGTGCTGTCAGGACATTATAGGCTTCCTGAAAGGCTTCGTATTTTTCCAGTCCCTGCAGTTTTTCCGGATCATAGCCGATTGGGGCATAGATCACCTTACGGGCGATGAAGTTATGGATCAGCCGGGCATAGGCTTTTTCAGCCGCCGCGCTGCTAAAGCCCTGCGGTGGCACTGGATTATTTCTAATAAATTCAACAGCATTTTCCCGGGCCAGCACATCTCTTTCCGGGTGGGTGAAGGAAAGCTTGACTTTGGCATATACTTTGCCGTCGGCCTGATTGATTGTGTACAGGTCCTCAATGTAGAACGCACTGAAAAAGTAATAAGCCAGCGCAGTGGCACAAGCCTTATCCAGCAGGTAGTAGCCGCTGCCTTCATCTGGTGCCAGTTCCTCGGCCAGATAAAAATCAAATTCAAACTGATCGCTGAGGAAGTTATAGAGCATGAATTGGGTCACTTCGTTAAAATCTGAAAAAAGCGGATCTGGGGGATAAGGCTGCTCCCGGACAGCCAGGACATCCGGATGCTGGACGGGCTGGTTCAGGTGCGGAGCTGTCGGGCTGGGCTGCACAGTTGGCCTGGTGCTTGTACTGCTTGGCAGAGCAGTAGTAGTAGGCCTGGGTAGGTTTTTTGTTTCCGAGTTAGTGGTTACAAGGGGGCTGCTGCTTGTGGTCAGCCTAGTTGAAGCAGCTGATTCCAGCCTCTGCAAGGTGGAGACAAAATAAACTCCGGGCAGATAAAAAGCCAGGACTAAAACTAGAATACCGACCACAATGCCTGAGGCATTAAGCCAGCGTTTTTTATACTTGCTGGCCAGATAAAGCAATAAGGCCAAAAGGCCAACCAGAGCAAGTAAAACCGTTGTTGCCAGCCAGATCTCCATAAATGGTCCTCCTAGTCAGCTGTTGGATGTCTCTCTTGTACTGTTCCAAGATTAGCTGTTTTTTTGCCCTGGGGCAAGCTTAAGCAATACACCAAGGCCAGGTCTCATCTGCTGATTAATATCACAGACAAAGACACCAAAACTATGGCCAGCAGCACATTTGCTCCCATCAGCCTTTCACCTAACAGAATGTAGGATAAAAGCACACCGAACAAGGGAATCGTAAACTTAAAAATTGTCACCTCACTGACCTGGTTGTATTTTAGCAAGACAGACCAGATCGAAAAAGCCAGGGCGGAGACCAGGCTCAGATAAAAAAGCAGGGCCAGACCAGTGGGACTGAAAACCAGCTGGTAACCCCCACCTAGAAAACCAGCTCCAATTAAAAAGAGCGAGCCCAGCAGCAATTGGTAGCCGGATATTATAAAGGCATCCAGCTCCTCAGTCAGCTTTTTGGTGTAGATGCCGCCTAGGGCCCCTAAAAGGCTAGAAAGAATGATAAAACCGTCGCCCGCAAAGGTAAAACCTGCGCCCAGGCCAGAACCGCTTAGGTTGACAATGATGACACCGGAAAAACCTAGGATCAGGCCTAGTATTTTTTTCAGGCTTAACCTGTCTTCGCTAGAAAAGAAATGGACCAGCAGGACTGAAAATAAAGTATTGGTGGCAGATAGGATAGAAGCTTTAGTCCCGGAGGTGTTGGACAGGCCAATGTAAAAAAGGATGTACTGCAGGCTGGTCTGGATCAGGCCCAGGGCCAGCAGGCGCATCAGGCTCTTTTTAGTAAGTATTAGTTTTCTTTTACTGAGCAGCGAAAAAGCAAATATGAGAATTGCAGCGAGCAAGAACCTGATTCCGGCAAACATTATTTTTTCATAACTACCAGCCACAAAAAAGAGCTCATAACCAATTTTGATGCCGGGAAAGGCGCTGCCCCATAAGAGCGCGCAAAATAAGGCCAGGGGTACTAGCAGGTAGGAGCGCGTCAGTAATTTTGTTTTGTTTTTTGCCATAAGTTGCCTCTTACTTGAGTATTGTCTCTACTATAGCGGATTTTGGCAAAGCTGGTGTAACATGCGGCTGATTATTTGTTTTCAGCTGGATTCGCTTTCTTCTGCTATAATGATAAACTGGTAAATGACTAGATGATTTTGCAAGGCGGGAGCTTTTTTATGACACTGGAAACAATTATTATACAGTTGGGCAGCGGGCTTTTACGTTCAATTTTGATCTTCGCCCTGACCCTGATCGGTTCACTGCCGCTGGGACTACTGGTCTCTTTCGGCCGCATGTCGCAGTGGGCTCCTCTGGCCGGTTTGACTCCCAAGGGTTGGCTGAGCCGCTGGCTGAGCCAACTTAAACCCATCCAGCTGCTGATCAAGCTTTACATCTCCCTGATGCGGGGCACACCTTTGATCCTGCAGCTGATGGTGGTCTATTTCGGACCCAACCTGATCTTTGGTATAACCCTCGGGCAAAACTACCGCTTTTATGCGGTCATCATTGGTTTTGTGCTGAATTACGCTGCTTATTTTGCCGAGATCTACCGTTCAGGTATCGAATCAATGTCGGTCGGCCAGTATGAGGCCGCTTCTGTGCTGGGTTACACCAAGGGCCAGACTTTTTTTAAGATCATCCTGCCCCAGGTCATCAAAAGGATCCTGCCTTCGATCACCAATGAAGTTATCACTCTGGTCAAGGACACCTCCCTGGCCTTTGCCATCTCTTATTCAGAGATGTTCACCATGGCCCGCAAGATTGCCTCCTCCCAGGCAACTCTAGTGCCCTTCATTGTGGCCGGCATTTTCTACTATATCTTTAACTTTGTCATGGCCTGGCTGATGGAGCGTGCCGAAAAAGGGCTCAATTATTTCCGTTAGAAAGTTGGATAAATATGAATGTACTGGAACTAAATAATATCAAAAAATGTTTTGACACACTGGAAGTGCTTAAAGGTATCACAGTGACTGTGGCCAAGGGCGAGGTTGTTGCCATTATTGGCCCTTCTGGCTCAGGCAAGTCGACCTTGTTGCGCTGCGCAACCATGCTGGAGAAAATCGACTGCGGTGAGATCAAGTATATGGATGAATATGCTGCCAAATCAGACCCGGACGGCCAGGCGATCTACTGCGACAGCCTGACCATGAAAAAGATCCGCGGCTATTTTGGCCTGGTTTTTCAAAACTTTAATCTCTTCCCCCACTATTCAGTCCTGAAGAATGTGACTGATGCTATGATCACAGTCCAAAAACAGCCCCGTGATCAGGCTATCAGTGAGGCGCGGGCGCTGTTAGACAAGATGGGCCTAATTGACAAGGCGGATAACTATCCCTATCAGCTCTCTGGCGGCCAGCAGCAAAGGGTTTCCATTGTCCGAGCTCTGGCCTTAAAGCCCGAGGTGCTCTTTTTTGATGAACCGACCTCTGCCCTTGATCCGGAACTGACCGGTGAGGTGCTCAAGGTCATCCGGGGCCTGACTGAAGAAAACATGACCATGGTCATTGTCACCCATGAAATGCAGTTTGCCCGCCAGGTGGCTGACAAGGTTTATTTCATGGACGATGGTTTGGTGGTGGAAGAAGGCACAGCTGAAGCAGTCCTGGGCCGGCCGGAACAGGACAGGACCAAGAGATTTTTGGAAAGATATTCACAAAGCTGAGGTATCAAATCATGCAAACCTATCTTGTCTCCACCAAGCAGGAGCGAACCTGGCAGGGAATTCCCAGTATTGCCAGAACAGCGGATGGCAGGCTCTGGTGCGCCTTTTACAGCGGCGGTCCGCGTGAGCCGGACCCGGCTAACAGCATCTGGTTCTGCCAGAGCTCAGATAGCGGCCAAACATGGAGCCAGCCCAGCTGCGTCATTGATCTGCCTGGTGCGACCAGGGCCTACGATCCTTGCCTCTGGCTAGATCCCGCTGACCAGCTTTGGCTGATCTACAACACAGCCAACCTAACTACAAATACCTTTGCCATCTATTACTGTAAGGCTGAGCTAAAAGATGAAGCAGTCTGGTCCAGCCCGGTCCAGATCAAGCTGCCAGCCGCCTTTACTGTGCGGCTCAATAAACCAATCATTTTAGATAACCAAAGCTGGCTTTTACCTGTCTCCTGGTCTGACAAACTACCTGAGGCAGGCTGGTTTGTCCAGGATGCGGTCCAAGGCGTGGCCATTTCCCGGGACCAGGGCCAGAGCTGGACCTTACATGGTGCAGTACAGGCCCCGGCCTGGGCTTTGGAGAACATGGTCGTCCAGCGCCGCGATGGTGTGCTCTGGATGATGATCAGGACAGGGTCAGGCCAGATCTGGCAGAGCTTTTCCTCTGACAAAGGCCTGACCTGGACAGAAGGGTCTCCCAGCGGCATCGTCAATCCCGGCAGCCGTTTTTTTCTAGGCCGGCTGAATTCAGGCCAGCTGCTCCTGATCAACACCGATAAGCCGGATCAGCGCCAGGGTCTGGGCGCCTGGCTTAGCACAGATGACAAGAGTTTTAGCAAGCTCTGTCAGTTTGAAACAAGAGATCTGGTTTCCTACCCTGATGCTGTCCAGGCCGACGATGGCCGCATATTTATCATATATGACCGTGACCGTTATGGCAGCGGTGCCATCCATCTGGCTGTTTTAGCGCCACCAGGCTAATGAAGGAGGAAATCAAGATGCAGGTTCGTTGGGGAATTATCGGTTGTGGTGATGTGACTGAAGTAAAAAGCGGTCCTGCCTTGCAAAGGGCAAATAATTCCAGCCTGCTGGCTGTGATGCGGCGCCGGGCTGACCTGGCCCAGGACTATGCCCGCCGTCATAGTGTGCCGGCCTGGTATGATTCGGCCCAGGACCTGATCAATGATCCACAGGTCAATGCTGTCTATATAGCCACGCCGCCAGCCGCGCATATGGAATACACCCTGCTGGCTGCCCGGGCTAAAAAGCCGGTCTATGTGGAAAAACCCATGGCCCTTGATTTTGCCCAGTGCCAGGAGATGATCAGGGTCTGCCAGGAAGAAGGCGTGCCTCTTTTTGTGGCCTACTACAGGCGGGCCCTGCCTCGTTTTTTAAAGATCAAACAGCTGCTCGAAAAAGGCGCGATCGGCCAGGTCCGGGCTGTGACCTGCCGTTACTACCGCCAGACTCTCAAGATAGAGGCCGAGCTACCCTGGCGGGTCCAGCCCCAGCTAGCCGGTGGCGGTCTCCTGCTGGATGTGGGCAGCCACACCCTAGATATCCTGGATTTTTTGCTCGGCCCCATCAGTCAAGTCAGTGGACTAGCCACTAATCAGGCCGGTCTTTATCCGGCCGAAGACATGGTCAGCGCCCATTTCCTCTTTCCCCAAGGGGTGCACGGCACTGGCCAATGGTGCTTTACAGCCGGTTTTGATTTGGACGAAAACGAGATCATCGGCAGCGCGGGCAAGATTACTTTTTCCACCTTTGCTGATGAACCGGTCCTGCTGCAAACAAAAACCGGCAGGACAGAATATTCCCTGAAAAATCCACTCCATATCCAGCAGCCCCTGATCCAGACTATCGTCGATGAACTGGGCGGCCAAGGCCAGTGTCCCAGCACAGGCAGCAGCGCTGCCCGCACCAGCTGGGTCATGGACCAGCTGATCAAAGGCTATTATCAAGAAAGTAAATCAACAAACAGATGATCACGCAGATGATTGCACCTGAAGTTTTCCTTGTAAAAGGCCGCCAATTATAAGCTAGATTATCTACCTGGCTGGGAAAGGAAGTAAACTCATGCAAAAAAGTGCAGCTTTTTTTGATGTTGATGGCACCATCACACGCGAAGGTTTGATCACTGAAATGTTTCGCAAGATGGTCAAATATGAGCTGATCGATGAGAGCAAGTGGCATCTGGAAGTCAAGCCAGCTTTTACCAGCTGGAGCCGCCGGGTGGGTGACTATGATCAGTACCTGCAAAAGATGGTCGACATTTATCTTGCTACAGTACAAAATACTGATGCCTACCTGATTGCCCATATAGCCCGCCAGGTGGTTGAGCAGGCCTATGAGCGAGTCTATACCTACACCCGTGACCGCATCAAGTGGCACCGGGCCCAGGGCCAGCTCATCATTGCCATCTCCGGCTCACCAGTTGAGTTGGTGCGGGAAATGGCCAGCAAATACCAGATGGATGACTATCGCGGCACTATCTACGAAATCGGTCCGGACGGAACCTATAGCGGGGTCATTCACCCGATGTGGAATTCTGCCAGCAAGCACCAGGCCATCTTGGCCATGGCCGCAAAACACCAGCTTGATCTGGCTGCCTGTTCTGCCTATGGCGACACATCCGGCGATCTGGCCATGTTCCAGCTGGTCGGCCAGCCTCACGCTGTTAATCCCACCCGGGAACTGATCAGGCAGATCCTGGCTGATGCGCAGCTACGGGCTAAAATCAACATCATTGTTGAACGCAAGGATGTCACCTACCAGCTGGATGTGGACTGCCTCAGCCTGATCTAAAAGGCGGCAGTCCCAAGCGGAAAAACTCATTAGCATTATTATAAAACCAGTCAACTGCAACCTGCTTGGCCTCTGCCAGATCCAGCCAGTTTTCATCAACCAGGTCAGACAGAGCCCGGGCCACATTATCCCGGGCCAGTTCTAAATAGCCAACCGCCCATTCGATCTGGCTGGTGTCACCGCCAAAGGCCAGGATTTTACTATGCGGTACTGTCATGACCGCCCTTTTCATCAGCTGAATGCTATAGAGTGGGTCGATCTGCTGGACCCAGCAAAGATCCAGCCAGACATTAGGATAGTTCTTACCCAGGAAAAGATACTCATCCAGATAAGGCCAGTTGCCATGGAAAAGGCCAAAGCGGACATCCTGGTGCAGCTCCAGCAAAGGAATCAGCTGGACTGCATTGGTCTTACTAATCTCGTTCCTGATCCCGGCCATATGGCCGGTATGGAGCTGGACGGGGATATCCGCCTGCCCAGCCAGACGCATAAAGGCCTGGAAGAGATAATCATCCAGGATCTGGAGCTGCTCTGTGGCAAAGACCTGGCGCGGCTGGCTGATGATCTGGTTAAACACATTTTCTGCCTCAGCCTGGGCGGGGTTTTTATAAGCCAGGCTGCGCCGATAGGCCGACTGGTCTTTGACAGCTACAATGCCAAAATCAAGCGCCTTGTGCCAGAGCCCGGCAAAGGCCTCTAAATAATCAGCCAAGGTCCTGATCGGCCTGGCCAGATAAGGCTCCAGCCGCATAATATCGCTCTTGGACCTGATGTCATGGTAGGCCGGCAGTGGGAAAGCAAAGCGGCAGTAGGCGCTATAATCTTTAATCTGTCCGTTTAAGTAGGGTTCCAGATCAAATATATCCACCACCATGGCCTTGATCTGCTGCTTTTCCATCTGCTTGGTGAAGGTGGCTTCATCACGCTTTTGCAGTAGATTGGCCAGTTCGGCCAACTCAGTGAGATTTTGCGGTACCTGCCTGTCCCAGCAGGTCAAAAGACCCCGGGCCAGGCCCTGGGCATAGGCCGTAAAACGGCTCTTTTGCCAGATCTGCCTAAAAAGGTTAAACCTGTCAGCCAGTTCCAGCTTAGTTTTATCAGTCAGTGCGTCCAACTCTGCTTCCTGGCCAAAACCAGCCGAGAGCAGATCAGAAAAGTAGTAGTTTTCCACTAAAAATGCCAGGACATCCTCCACGGGCCCTGTGGCACCTGTGTAATGTTCATGTGTTTCGATCACAGGCAGCTTGTCCAGATAGTTTCTCAGCTCACTATAGTTAGCGCTACTCATCTTTGCCATGGGTTAGCCTCCCTTTAAGTAATTGGCCAGCTGTTCCGGAAAATCAATTGTCATGCCATCAACAGCGCAGCTGACCGCATGTCGCATCAGTTCTTCGTCTTTTACACCCCAGGCTCGGATCGAAAACCCTTGACTGCGGGCAGCCTGGACAGCAGACTTGGTCAGCAGGGCTGCCTTAGGGCAGATCTGCCCGATCCGGGCTGCCGCCAGCCGCTCTAGAATGCTGTCTGTGATAGCCTCAGTCAGAAAGCCCAACCGGACAGCTTCATCCAGCTGGCGGATCAGCACCAGGCTGTCCATATTAAAGGAGGTGATGGTCACCTGATCACGACACTGATAATCAACCAGCAGGTCCAGAACTGCCTCTTCTAGACCCGCCTGCTTGATCTCCAGGGCCAGCTCTAGGGGCCGGCCGGCAAAATAGCGTGAAAAGTCAGCCAGCCTGACCACTTTTTCATTTTTGTAGCGCAGCCCCTTGTGGCTGCCCAGGTCAATCTGGGCCAGGTCAGCATAGGTCATGGTCTGGACTTGTCTGTCTAGACCTGCCAGCCTGGTCAGGTCCTGGTCATGCAAGAGCACTAGTACCCCGTCCCTGGTCTGGCGGATATCTGTTTCGATACCGTTGGCACCCAGTTCCACTGCCAGATAAAAGGCTGAAAAAGTATTTTCCGGTGCCCTGCTGCTTGCTCCCCGATGGGCGTAATTGATCACTTTGCCTCTCCCCCTTCGCCTAGATTATAGCTGAATCTGGGTGGATGGTTGAGCTTTCTTTTAATTTGACAGACTGGCTGGCCTTTTGCGACAATAGGAAAAACAGTTTAGAAAGAGGCTTATTATGCAAATCAAATTTTTAGGTACTGCTGCAGCCGAAGGCTGGCCTGGTCTTTTTTGTGATTGTGATAACTGCCGGCGGGCCAAGGCCGCTGGTGGGCCTAACATAAGGACCCGCTCCCAGGCCGTAATCGACGACCGCCTCCTGATTGATTTTGGTCCGGACACCTACCATCATGTGTTAGTCGGCGATCTTGATCTTAAGTCTGTCACCCACTGCCTGATCACGCACAGCCACAGCGACCATCTCTACCCCAAGGATCTGGCCATGCGTTCAGGTGTCTATGGCCATCGCCAGACCAAGGACGGCCTGGTGATCTATGCCACAGTGCCTGCTTATTTACAAATTGAGCCGATTGTCACAAAAAATCAAGATGCAGAGGATCCGACCAGCTGCCAGCTGATCAGGGCCTTCCAGCCTTTCACTGCCGGTGCATATGCAGTTGTTCCCTTAGAGGCGGACCATGGCCCCACCACGGAGCCAGTCATCTATACCATCAGCAAGGGTGGACGCAGCCTGCTCTATGCCCATGACACTGGCTACTTCCCTGATGTGACCTGGCAGTATATGGCGGACCAAAAAATGAGTTTTGATCTGGTCAGCCTCGACTGCACCAACATCCAGCTGCCGGGCCGGCGCGGCCATATGGGCCTGGCCGCCTGCTCTGAGGTCAAAGCTAGATTAGTTGCTGAAGGCCTGGCCCACGCCGACACGACTTTTGTTGTGAACCACTTCTCCCATAATGGCGGCCTGATCCACGACGAACTGGTGCCTGTAGCCAAAGAGCTGGGCTTTTTAGTCGCCTATGATGGCTGCTCACTAGAGGTTTAGGATGGCAGACTGGTTTGGTTTTGCCCGGCTGGACTTCTCTTTCCAGGGAAAACCCGCCATTCTGGTCCAGCCCCAGCGGGCCAATGGCTGCCTGGCTTTAAAGACAGAGTACTGGGCAGCCTTTCCCGAGACTGAACTGGCCTTGCTACAAGCCGGTTTCCATCTGGCTTATGTCCAGAACAACAATCGTTGGGCTACCAGGCCCGACCTGGACCGCCAGGCAGCTTTTTTGCGCTATCTTGCTTTAGATTTTGGCCTGAACCAGCCTGCTGTCCTGGTTGGCATGAGCTGTGGTGGCCTGATCGCCCTCAAACTGGCCACTTATTATCCAGAACTGGTCTCCTGCCTTTATCTGGATGCACCAGTTCTTAACTTCTTCAGCTGCCCACTCGGCCTGGGTTTGGCCCAACCTTTAAACGGTGCTGAAGGCAAAAAAGAACTCCTGGCTGCTTTAGGCCTGGCCAGCATGTCCCAGTTGATTTGCTACCGAGAAATGCCCCTGCATCTTTTACCGGAACTGGTCCGGCACAAGTTGCCGGTCGTCATGGTCAGCGGTGACAGTGACCAGCTGGTACCTTATGTGGAAAACGGCCGCCTGCTGGAGGAAGCCTACAGGGCTGCCGGCTTAGCCCTGCAGCTGCATATCAAGCCGGGTGCTGACCACCATCCGCACGGCCTGCCTGATCCAGCCCCTTTAGTGGAATTTATTTTGCAGCACAGCTGTTAGTGCTTTTTCTCAGCCGCAAAAATATAGGAGTATTCCGTCTCCTGCTCTCTTGTTACTCTTAAACCAGTGGCCTCAAGCAGATTTTTGGTTTGTTCAGGACTGTCTGGATAGAGCTCCAGCTGGCGGCCCGGAAAGTCTAGTGTGCTTGCCTGGTTCCGGCTGATCGTAAAAACGAGTCGGCCGCCTGGTAAAAGGAGTTGGGCGGCTTTTTTATAAAAGGCTGCCTTGTCCCGGATATGCCACAAGGTCAGGGATGAATAAATCAGGTTGAATTGGCCGCTAAAGTTATAAGTCAGGAAGTTGCCGGCATGTAGCTCCAGCTTGGCCTGGTCAACCAGATTCTGCCGGGCCCTAGCCAGAGTTGCTGCTGAAAGATCAATCCCGGTCAGCTTTTGGCATTTGTCTAGAATCTGGCTGGCCAGGCGGCCTGTGCCCACACCAACTTCCAGCACCAAGTCTGTTTTTGCTAGCGCCAGGGCCTCAATAAAAGGTTGGCCATCAAATTTCGCCATATGGGCCCTCAACTCAGGTCCATCATGAAAAGGATCATCACCCTCCTGGAGCAGCAAATCGTAGTGGTGGCGCACAGGCCTTGCATCACGGCTCCACTTATACCAAGCTGGAATCGGGTCTTGCATCCTGTCATACCAGCTCAAGATAGTGGCGGCCTGCTCTTGCATGACAGCAATCTCTGCTGGGCCAAAAGGGATGGCCCAGGGCAGGGACGAGATAGCATTGACCGAGATGTAGAGGGCCAGCAGGCGGAAAAATTCCTCCGAAGGCTGTCCGCCAAAGTAACTTTGGATCCTAGCGGTGGCAAATTCCGGGCTGACAGCAGCGCACCAGCTGATCCGGTTAAACTCCTCCCAGGGATCGGCATAATCAAAGCGATCAAAATCAATGATGACCAGCTGGTCATCTGCCAGCATCATATTGCCTATATGGTAGTCGCCGTGGGTGAAGCACTGGGGCCTGTTGGCCAGGAGCTGGCTGTTATTGGCGATAAAATCCAAAAAACAAGCGGCACCATTCAGCTCCAGGCCACAGGTTTTATAGGCGGCCAGCTTTCTGCTGATTTTTGCGCTGTAACGCTCCTGCCAGCTGGCTAGATGCTGTGGCGCCGGCAGGGTGTGAATCAAGCGCAGCATCCGGCCGGCAGCCAAGCCCAGTTCCTCTTGCCTGTCCACTGCCAGATCTGCTAAAATTGGTTCAAGGTCTTGACCTTCAATCCAACGGTAAAGGGTGTAGACTCCGGTCTGGCAATAACCAAACTCCTGGGCTTGGGAAAAGGAAAGCGGCAACTTTTCCAGCTGACCCAGCAAGTTAAAGAGCTCCTGCCTGTGGGCCGAAAGCTGAGCAGGTGAGATACGCAGTAAAAACTTCCGGCCTGACTCATCCTGCACACAAAATTTTTGATCCGCTGACCAGCCTTTTTTGATCTCAGATTGATAGGTAAAACGCCGCCAATCCAGCATCTGCCACCTCTTGCCAACAGTATATTCTTAACTGCGATTTTAACACAAAACTGGCCAGGACTTGCCAATCAGCTGCAATATCTGTTAAAATCACGCTACTGCATACCTTGTCCGCCGACAACCAAGCAGAAATATGGAGAGTATACATGAAACTAATCAAACAGCACCTTGTCTTATCAGCGATAGCTGCCATACTGGTGCTGCTGACCCTGATCATCTGGGTCGCTCAGGACAATGAACAGGTTTTGCTAGTTCAACCGCAAGAAACCGCCTCTGTGGCGGACCAAGCTCACCAGGAGGCCCAGCTTGTTTACGAAGCTGAAATGCTGGCTGATTACACCCTGCCTGACCGCTATCTGGCTTATACAGAGACAGCCGTCAAGCAGACAGAAGCAAGCACCACCGCTAGCAGTACTGCGGTAACAAGCACTGCAGAGCCGGTTCAGACCGAGGCAACCCAGCCAGATCAGCCGGATACAAAGTTAGCCGAGCTCAGACCACCCCGGACAACTGTTGAAACAGATGCTGCCGGCACTCCTCAGGAGAACCGGCCCCTGGACAACTTTCGCACTGATGATTCCACCATCTACATCAAGGCTTTTAAGGCCAATTTACGTGCCTTACCCCGCACCGATGCTGACCTGGTCAGCAAGCTGGAGATGGGCGATAAACTGACCCGCACCGGCTATGGCAACTACTGGTCCGCTGTCACCAGCCCTGATGGTAAAACAGGTTATATCTTAACTGACCTGATCAGTTTCGAACGCATTCATAAGATTGCCCCTCCAGCCACGCCGACACCAAAAGCAACTACAACAAAATCCACCACGACAAAGGCAACAACAAACAAGCAGACCAGCACTAAACAAACTACTAGCAAGCAGACCACTACAAGCCAGACAACTGTGCCAGCAGAAACAGTCCAGCCCACACCGGCACCTGAGCCCGCTGAGACTATCCAGCCCACACCGGCACCGGAAAAAGAGTCGCAAAAAGAAGAGCACTCAGATGAGTTCATGCTCTTTGCCCGGGTTATCGCCATGGAAGGCAACGGCCAGTACGAAAGTTACCTGGCTGTAGCCAGTGTGATCATGAATCATGTTGCGCACAGGAATTTCCCCAACACCATCACGGGGGTCCTGAGCCGTAAAAATGCTTTTTCAGTCTATAAGAAAGCTGCCAGCGGCCAACCGGCCAAGGTCAACAGCACAGCCATGCGGGCAGCCTATGATGCCTATTACAATGGTGCCCGCAATCTGCCCGCTTATGTGATAGCCTTTTCCACACCGGCAGCCTATGAAAGAAGTGTAGCCAGCAAGGGCACCTTCAGTAAAATGGCAGTTTACCAGCGAGCCTACAATGCAGTCTGGTGTTATTATCCGGCTGACAAACGCTAGTCCCAGGGATAAAAGCAGACCTTGATTGCCTCCTGGCTAGCCAGGAGTTCTAGGCCCCTGTCATATTCTTTTAGGGGCAGATGGTGGGTGATCAGGCTGCGCAGATCAAGTTTTTTACTGGTCAGCAGATCCAGCGCATAAATAGCTGCCTCCTTACTGTGGCCCTGATAGCCGCAAAGCCTTAGCTTATTATAGTGGCGTGGTGCGTAAGTATAATTTTCGCGCTGTACACCAAAAAGCGCCACTGTTTTTTCCGTCCTGTCCATTAAAAACTCAACTGACTGGCTAGAACCAACACAGTCAATAGCTGTGGTGATGGCTGTTTGTTCAGGCCGGACTGGCCAGGGGCTTTGCTCAGGATGAAAGACCTGGCTAGCACCTAGCTTTAGAGCTAAGGCCTGCCTTTTGGGGTTAAAATCAAAGCCAATCACTTCCCCGGCACCAGCTGCCCGGGCCATCTGTACAGCAACTAGGCCCGCCGGGCCCAGGCCACTGACAGCAACTGTGTGATCTTTGATGCCACCCATCTCCTCCAGCATCAAAAAGACTGCAGCTACACACATGGCCAGCTCCAAAGCTGCTGCATCCTCAGCTTCCAGGCTGGCCGGCACAGCCAGGACATGATCAGCCTCATGCAGCACATACTGGGCATAGCAGCCCTGCTGGGCGTGGCCGGCATCCTTCCAGGCACAGACCAGGTCGCCGGGCTGGAAGCCTTTTACATCCGGACCGACAGCTGCGACCAGGCCAGCTGCCTCATGACCCGGTTGACCTGGTGTATAAGGATAGTGGAACTGGTGGCCGACAAACATCGGCTGATTGTTTTTCAGGTGCAGGTCCCACTGGGGACAGGTGGTCACAGCCAGCACCTTGATCAGGACCTGGCCTGGCCCCGGCTGAGGTACAGGCATATCTATAAGCAAGCTTTTGCCTGCTTCAATTACTTGCAAAACCTTCATTTGTTTTTCCTCCAATCCAGGACAACGCCCAGAAAATCTGTGCTTTTTTCTAAAATCAAAGCAAAAGCCCGGTCAGCCTCGCCAGCTGGAAAAATATGACTGATTAAGGGCAGGGTCAACAGCTTGCCTGTCGCTATTAGCTGCAAGGTCTCATCCATCCGGGACCTGGTCCAGCCGGACGGGGCATGCAGGGTCAATTCCTTGGCCCGCATCTGTTGTATGTCTATCCTGCCCTGGCTGCCATAAAAGCCGGCTGAAACCAGGTGGGCCTGCTGTCGTAGGACCGGGTAAAGCCCTTCTAGATCAGCCACTTGGCCGGCTGTAGCAATAACAGCTGTATATCCGTCCGGGGCTAGATCGGCCAGTTCAGTCAGGTCGACTGCCCTTTTCGTCAACACTGTCTGGCAGTAATTGTATTCGCTGGCCAGAGCAAGCCTTGAGGCATGATGGCCCAGCATAACCGGCCTGGCACCACGCCAGGCCAAAACCTGGGCTGCCCAGTGGCCAACCAGGCCATCGCCCAGCACCAGCACCTTGTCACCTGCTTGAACAGGCGGCCGCATGGCGCAGTTATAACCAACCTGGGCTAAAACCAGGCCACTGACCTCCAGGAGACTAACATGATCCGGCACCCGCCAGACCTGGTCGGCACCGGTCAGTGCCGGACTGATATGCCCACCGGTCGGATAAAACATGCCTTCCACTTGTGACACTGTGGCAAAAACCCGGTCACCGACCTTAAAATCTTTAACCTCCGGGCCAACATAACTGATTAGACCTGCCTTCTGATAACCGGGCACATGGGGAAAGGGCAAAGGATCAGTGGCCAGGCGCGGTGTATCACCGGCAATCCTTTCACCGCGCACAAATGATCCGTCGGTGCCGTTACTGATCCAGGAAAACTCGACTTCAATCAGAAGATCATTGGCTCCGGGCCGGGGCAGCTGGACCGGCTGATACTGGACTTGACCGGGTCTTTGGGCAACTACAGCATAGGCCTGCATAAAATCACCTTCCTTTTTTTTATGATGACTGGCTGATTTCCAATAGCTCACGCAGTTCTGCCAGAGAAAATTTCTGGCTGGCCTGGCCCGTCTGGCGCTCCAGGACAGCATTAAAAACCGTCAGTTTTCTTTTTTGCAGTTGCTGCATCTTCTCTTCAATAGTGTCCTGGGTGATCAGGCGGTAGACTGTGACAGATTTATCCTGGCCGATCCGGTGCACCCGGTCAGCCGCCTGATTTTCGGCCAGGGGATTCCACCAGGGATCAAAAATAATCACTGTGTCTGCAGAAGTCAGGTTGAGACCGAAACCACCAGCCTTGAGGCTGAT
Organism: uncultured Oscillospiraceae bacterium; assembly: GCA_964654125.1. Classification (GTDB taxonomy): domain Bacteria; phylum Bacillota; class Clostridia; order Saccharofermentanales; family UBA5734; genus JAAYBY01. The sequence continues at coordinate 28,653 of CAZZGG010000001.1, read as the reverse complement.
CAGGAAAATAGGCAATTCTGGATCCCGGTTAAAGCGCTCGACTTCAGCCTGGCGCTCTTTCGTCTTGCCGTCCAGATAAGCAAAAGGAATCTTCTTTTCAGTCAACTGGCGGCGGATTATTGCCAGCATGCTGGTAAACTGGCTGAAAACCAGCACCTTGTGGCCAGCTGCCAGCAGTTTAACCAGGAGTTCTTCAAAAAGGGCTAATTTGCCGGAGACCCCTTTGACTGGGCGATAGGCCGCATGGAGCAGGCCGGGATGATTACAGATCTGGCGCAGCCTGGTCAGCCCGGCCAGGACCGCCAGCCGGTTGGCCCCACCCTCATCGGCCTGGGCCAGGCTTTGCCGCACCCGGGCCAGGGTCTGCTGATAATAGGCCAGCTGGTTCTGGGTTAAAGACGCATAAAGAGTGATCTCCTGCTTTTGGGGCAGCTGGGGCAGGACATCCTGCTTGGTCCGGCGCAGCAAAAAAGGCTGCACTTTTTGCTTTAGCCTGGCCGGATCAGCTTCATAGGTGTGCAGGAACTGTTCCTGGCTGCCTAAAAAGCCCGGCAGGACAAAATCAAAGATTGACCAGAGGTCACTGATGCTGTTTTCCAAGGGAGTGCCACTTAAAGCCAGGCGGTGCCCGGCCTTGATTGACTTGACATGGCGGGCCAGCTGGGTCCTTTGGTTCTTGATCACCTGGGCCTCATCCAGGATACAGGCGGAAAACTCCAGCTTATTGTAGCTGTTAATATCCCGCAAAAGAAGCGGGTAGGAGGTCAGCAAGATATCAAAATCAGCTGCCTGGGCTAAAATCTTTTGCCGGTAGACTGGCGCGCCATGGATAATAATGGTCTTGAGCTGGGGCACAAAACGCCTGGCTTCATGCAGCCAGTTAAAGAGTAAGGTTTTGGGGCAGACAATTAAAACCGGTCGACTGCTTTTCATTAGCAACAGGCTGGCCAGGACCTGCAGGGTCTTGCCCAGGCCCATATCATCAGCCAGGACACCACCCAGCCCATTTCTTTGCAGGTAAAGCAGCCAATTAAGGCCGCTGGTCTGATAGGGGCGCAAGATTTGGGCCAGTTTTTTAGGTAAGGCCAGCTCCGGCTGCTCTTTTAGCTGCAGACCGGCAAAGGATCTGTCAAAGTAAAGTTTTTCAGCTGCTTCGGCCTGGACCAGACTGGCCAGCTCAGCCGGGGCCAGTTCATAGCGCTCCGCATCCTCTGCACTTGCTTGCAGCTGGTAAAGCTGGCTCAAAAGGGCCTGCAGCTCTGCCTTGTTGGCAGCCTCAACAAAACTGCCCTCCAGCAGGAGCCATCTTTGCTGACCAGCTAAATAAGCCTGCAGCTGCTCTAGTGACACGGCCAGCTTGTCACAATAAAGCTGCAGATCAAAGGATAAAAGACCATTGCTTTCCCGCCGCAGCTGGCTAAAGTCCAACTGGACTAGTTTTGCTTTGGGGATCAGCTTGCTGAATTCACTGTCATAAAGAATGCGCCAGCTGTCGGGCAGATCCGGAATCAGGCGGTCAGCCAGAAAGGGCAGCTGGGCCAGCTCAAAGACCAGGTAGCCGGTCGGGCTGGCCTGGCCCCGCTCCAGCAAAAATAATCTGACTTCTTCTGCTAACTGATAGCCTTGGCGCAGGCTGCTTTTGTCCTGCACCAGGCTGCTGACAGTCAAGTCCTGTGGATCAAGAGGATTACAGCTCATCAGCTTCTGGCCAGCTCCATCCAACAGGCTGACCCGGGGCAAAACAAGAATGGTACCAGCATGTTTCTGGTAGCGGAAAAGCAGCTGGACCTGGCTGCTGGCTGGTAAGCCGGGCGGCTCTCCGCCGGCCTCAGCCTTGACCAGCTCTAAAACAGCTAGAACGTGGCGGCAGGGACTGGTCTGGGGCAGCGGACAGCTGCACTGCCAGACCACTAGGGTCTCTCGGCTCTGGTCCAGGCCCAAACGCACCAGATAGTCTTCGGCTGCTCTGACCCGGGCCTTATAAAAGCGCAGATCAGCAGCCGGGCTCTCTTCAAGCTGGTCGACCCGGCCATTGCGAAAATAGGCCCGCCCCCGCAAAAGTTCAGCTGCTGTTACGCTGGTGGCCAGCTCAGTGAACTTGATCGTTTGTCTTTTTAATTGCTCTTCCATAATCATTCATATTTTAACATAAAGGATTTTTTGTTTGACAAAGAAATAACTGCTTCATATAATGTAACTATCCGGATAGTTACATTTGCACGGGAGTTGTGATGAAAACAAAAAGAGTCAGAAATGCTGCCCATTCCAAAGAGATGCTCCTTGCTGCTGCAGAAGAACATTTTGCCGCCAGGGGTTATTATGGTGCCCGCATTGATGAGATCGCCGCATCTGCCTCCCTCAATAAAAGAATGATTTATGAGTATTTTGGCAGCAAGGAAGAATTATATAAGAGTGTTCTTTTCACGGTCTACAAGCGCATGGAAACTGCTGAGCAGCAGTTGATTGAAAAACAATACCAGGGTTTGGAACTGATCAGCCAGCTGATCAGCCTTTATTTTGATTTTCTGCAAGCCAATCCCGGTTTTGTGGCTCTCCTGATGTGGGAAAACCTCAACAAGGCCCGTCTGCTCAAGACCCTGCCCGATGAAAATATTGAGCGACCAACCATTGCGACCCTGGCCAAAGAGATTGAACGGGGCCAGCAAAATGGCACGATCCGACCTGATGTCGATATCCATCAGACTGTTATCTCCTTGATTACTGTCTGCTTTGGCAATTTCTCCAACAGCTATACTTTATCCAAGTTGTTCCACTGTGATTTGAATAGTGCAGCAGTGATAGAACAAAGAAAAGAGCATACGCGAGATATCATCATGAAATATCTGACCGCTTAGCAAGGGAGACAGTGAGGTAAGTTTATGTGGACTGAGACAAAACTAGATGATCTTTTAACAACACCTGGAGCGGAACTGATTCAGGATCTAGCCCGGATTGAAGGTGACATCATGATCCTGGGAGCCGGCGGCAAGATGGGACCATCTTTGGCAATCCTAGCCAAAAGAGCAGCCCAGGCAGCTGGAATCACAAAAAAGATCATTGCTGTCTCGCGTTTTTCCGATCCCTTGTCCCTGGCCCTTTTAGAAAAACACGATGTGGCTACCATCAGTGCTGATCTGACTGATCCAGCCGCCCTGGCCGCCTTACCGGATGTGGCAAACATTATTTTCATGGCTGGCAAGAAATTCGGCACCAGTGGTAATGAAGACGAAACCTGGTACATGAATGCCGGGCTGCCCACCCTGGTCATCCAGCGTTTCCCCACAGCCCGCTATGTTGTCTTTTCATCAGGCAATATCTTCCCGCCTGTCTCAACTGGCAGCGGCGGGGCAGATGATCTGGCCAGGCCCGCTCCGGTCGGCGAATACGCCATGAGCGTCCTGGCCCGGGAAAGGCTCTTTGCTCATGCGGCAAATACAATGGGAGCCAAAGTTCTGATCTATCGGCTCAACTATGCTGTCGACCTGCGCTATGGTGTCATCTATGATCTAGCTGACCGGATGCTGCGCCAGGAAGCCATCTCCTTAAAAACACCCAGTTTCAACTGCGTCTGGCAAGGTTATGCCAATGAAGTCGCCATCAGGTCACTGCTGCTGGCAGGCAGCCCGGCTGTCAGCCTGAATGTTACCGGTCCGGAAACTGCTTCAGTTAAGCAGACCGCTCTGCAACTGGGCCGCTATTTAAATATTGAACCCATTTTTACAGACGAAGAGGCCCCTTTGGCCTACCTGAACAATGCCGGCCTTTGTTTTTCCCACTTTGGCTATCCGGATGTCAGCCTGAACACTCTCATCCGCTGGCAGGCCGAATGGCTCAAGGCTGGCGGCCGCATCCTGGGTAAGCCCACCCACTTTGAAGAAAGAGAAGGTGATTTCTGATGGAGCGCCCTGAAAAAGCCCTGGCTCTTTTAGCTGAAGGAACCGTTATACCTGCCATGCCCCTGGTCCTTGACCAGGAACGCAAATTTGATGAGGCCGGTCAGCGCCGCCTGATCCGTTATTACCTGGCCAGTGGTGTCGGCGGCCTGGCTGTGGGAGTACATACCACCCAGTTTGAAATCCGTGATCCTGAGATTGACCTGTTTGAGCAGGTGCTCAGCCTGGCGGCTGACGAAATCAGTCGTTTTGAAAATAAACATGGTCAAACCATCATCAAGATGGCAGGCGCCTGTGGACCGGCCAGCCAGGCAGTCGCTGAAACAAAGCTGGCTGCCTCCTTGGGCTATGATGCTGTCTTGCTCAGCCCGGGTGGCCTGGCTGGTGCCAGTGAAAAGGACCTGATCGACCGGACAGCTGCTGTAGGCCAGCATCTGCCAGTCGTGGCTTTTTACCTGCAACCGGCTGTGGGCGGCCGCATCCTGCCTTTTGACTACTGGCGGCAGATTTTTGAGCTTGAGAGTGTGGTTGCTGTCAAGTGTGCCGCCTTCAACCGTTACCAGACCCTGGATGTGATGCGGGCAGTGGCCCTGAGCAGCAGGCGCGACCAGATAGCCCTTTATACCGGCAATGATGATAATATCTTTGCCGACTTAATGACCAGCTATAGCGTTCTGGCGGACGGTGTCAGTTATAACTGCCGTTTTGTCGGCGGACTTTTGGGTCACTGGGCTGTCTGGACCAAAACAACAGTCGATCTCTTTACCCAGCTGAAAAAAGACCTAGCTGCCCAAAAAGATCTGGCCCCCTGGCTGGACCTGGCTGCGCAGGTTACTGACAGCAACAGCGCGGTCTTTGATGTAGCCCATAATTTTGCCGGCTGTATCACCGGAGTGCACGAAGTCCTGCGCCGTCAAGGCCTCATGCCTGGTATCTGGACCTTAAAAGCAGATGAGGATCTTTCGCCAGGTCAGGCTGAGGAGATCTCGCGGGTCATCCGGCAATATCCTCATTTGGTCGATGATGATTTTGTAAAAATATTTTTGGCTGCAGATGAATCTTGCTAAGATAGTCTAATTACGCCAAGCTTGATCTATGCTATGATCACAAGAGTCTAATTTTTGGAGGGAAATGTCTATGCCATCTTCTGCAACCCGACCAAAGCAGCAGGAACTAACCCGCGGTAACAGGGTCTGGCGCCAGATGAAAAAGGATTATCAGTATTATCTTTTATTGCTGCCTGCTGTCGCCTGGTATCTTATTTTTGCTTATGGTCCGCTCTACGGCCTGCAAATTGCTTTTAAAAATTACACCGGTGCTAAATCAATTATGGACAGTAGCTGGGTTGGTTTGAGGTACTTTAAACAATTTACCAACTCGTATTACTTCACTATCCTGATCAAGAACACTCTGGCTATATCACTTTATTCTCTGCTGGTGGGCATGCCTATCCCGATCGTGGTTGCTTTGATGCTGAACGAGGTGCGTCTGCCCCGTTACAAAAAGTTCATCCAGACTGTCACCTATGCCCCCCACTTTATCTCAACAGTTGTCCTGGTCGGCATGATCACCATAGTCCTGTCACCTTCAGCCGGCATAGTCAACTTCGCTCTCAAGGCCCTAGGACTTGAGTCACGCTACTTCATGACCGAGCCCGGTTCTTTCCGCCACATCTATATCTGGTCGGGAGTCTGGCAAAACACCGGCTGGAGCTCAATCATCTATCTAGCCGCCCTGTCCGGGGTCAGCCCGGAGCTGCATGAGGCAGCCGTCATCGATGGCGCCACCCGCCTGCAGCGCATCCGCTACATCAATATACCCGTCATCACTCCGACCTTCATCATCCTCTTGATCTTAAGTGTTGGTTCTTTGATGAGTGTCGGCCATGAAAAAGTCATCCTGATGCAAAATGATCTCAACAAAACCACTGCCAATATTATCTCCACCTATGTTTATGAACGTGGTTTGTTAAAGGCAGAATACAGTTTTGCTTCTGCTGTGGGACTTTTTAATAATGTTGTCAACTTTGTCCTGCTTGTCATTGTTAATACAACGGCAAGAAAATTCAGTGACACTAGTTTATTTTAAGAGGAGGTGAATTAATCTATGCCAGCCATTAAAGAAAGTGCCGGAGATAAGATCTTCAATGCAGTCAATCTGATCCTGATGACTCTCTTTATGATGATCGTGCTCTATCCTTTAATCTATATAGTTTCCGCCTCCATCTCCAACCCTGATGTGGTCAACCGGGGCAAGATGTGGCTTTTGCCCAAGGAAATCACCTTGGAAGGCTATTATCGGGTTTTCCAGGATCCGGAAATACTAAGAGGTTACGGCAACACGATTTTTTACACGGTGGGCGGCACCCTGGTCAACTTGTTTTTCACCTTGACCGCAGCCTATGCCCTGTCCAAAAAGCATCTGCACGGGCGCAGTTTTCTCATGCTCCTGGTCACCTTCACCATGTATTTTTCCGGTGGCATGATTCCCACCTACCTGCTCATGAAGAGCCTTAAGCTGCTTAACACCTATTTTGTCCTGATGATCGGCGGCGCTGTCAGCACCACCAACCTGATCATCTCGCGCACATTTTTCATCAATGGAGTCCCGCCCGATATTGAAGAAGCTGCCTTTATTGATGGCTGCTCGCCGATCAAGACCTTTATCTCAGTGGTCCTGCCCTTGTCTAAAGCCCTGATCGGCGTTATGGCCCTCTACTATGGTGTGGCCCACTGGAACTCCTGGTTTAGTGCCATGATCTATTTAACTGACCGGACCAAAGTGCCGCTGCAGCTGATCCTGCGTGAAATCCTGATTGAAAACCAGATGAAGGCGGAAATGATGAGCAGTGGTGCCTATGTCGATGAACTGCTGCTGGATGCCCAGGTCAAGGCTGCCTCATTGGTGCGTTACTCCGTCATCATTGTCTCTTCCTTGCCGGTCCTGATCATCTATCCATTCCTGCAAAGATATTTTGACAAAGGCGTCATGATCGGCTCCATCAAGGGCTGATCGTCCAGTAAGATCCAGACTATTAATTACAGCAAAAGGGGAAAAGAAAAATGAAGATTGCTTTACTTATGAGTGCCAAGGGCCGTCCGTCCGTCATAACCGCCAGCACAATGGCCCAATTGGAAAAGATCGGCCAGGTCGTTGTCAACGAGACTGATCAGACAGATCCGGCCACCATCAAGGAGATCATCCGTGATGCTGATATCGCTGTCACCTCCTGGGGTAACCAGCCCCTGACCGGCGACATTCTTGACTGCGCACCCAATCTGCGTCTGGTCGCCCATGCCGCCGGCAGTGTCAAACCCATTGTCAGCGACGAAATCTTTGCCCGCAATATACCAGTGATCAGCAGTGCCGCTGTGCTGAGCCGCGGTGTTTCCGAAACCGCCCTGGGCTTCACCATCGCTGCTGCCAAGAACTACTTTGCTTTAAATGACCTGATCCATGCCGGTGGTTGGCAGCACGACAGAAAATCCATCACTGAGCTGTTTGAGATCAATGTTGGTGTGATCGGCTGCGGCTATGCCGGTGCCCATTACATAGAACTGCTCCAGCAGTTTGATGTTGATGTTCTGGCCTATGACCCGCATCTGCCGGCTGAAAAAATCAGCGCTCTGGGTGCCCGCAAGGTGGAGCTGGCTGAACTCTTCAAAGAGTCAGATATTATCTCCCTGCATGCCCCCTCAATCCCGGCCACCAACCACATGATCAACCAGGAGAGCCTGGCCCTGATGAAAGATGATGTCATCTTGATCAACACAGCCCGCGGTTCCCTGATTGATGAAAAGGCCCTATACGAACACATGAAAGCTGGCAAGATCAAGTATGCCTGCCTTGATGTGACCGATCCTGAGCCGCCGGCTGTTGATAATCCCCTGCGCAGCCTGCCCAATTGCATCATGACCCCGCATCTGGCTGGCCTGGCTAATAATGGCCTGGGCCGGATCGGCCGTCATGTGGCCCAGGAGATCGAGCGTCTGCTGCAAGGCGAAGAGCTCATATCCCAGGTGACCCAGGACATGCTGGCCACCATAGCCTAAAGAAAGGAAGACCATGCCTTTAATCACTAGAACTGATTTGGAGTTTATCCGTGAGCCCCTGCTGGCCCCCTTCGGCTTTAAAGGCAGCTATCTGAAAGAACTCTGGCAGATTATCAGCCAGATTGAAGATGACGCCGGCAATAAAGGCACCGGTCTGGGTGTGCAAAGCGTGCTCTGGTGCGACGCTGATGTTTTTGCCAAGCTCGCTCCAGCTGCTAGCAATGCAGCCATGCTCCTGACCACCCAGCACGGCCTGTCGCTTTTAGAAAGCGAACAGATGCAAAGCCCGCCCCAGCTGATCGAAAAGATCCTGCCCCAGGTCTACCAGTTCGCCCGTCAGGCCACCAACTGGCCCGAGCTCAAGGAAACCTTTGCCTTAAATGCTCTGGTCAGCCTGGACTTTGCCCTCTGGCAGCTGTATGCCCAGCAAGAAGCCATCACTGATATGGACAGCCTGTGCCGTCCTTTCACCAGCGCTTTCAGCCACCAGCATGACAAGCTGGGTGTCATCCCCCTGGTCACTTACGACATGTCTGTGGACCAGATCCGCCAGCTGGCCCAGGAAGGCCACTTCTTCTTTAAGATCAAAATCGGGCAAAATCCCGGCGGCAGGAATGACTATGCCGAAATGCTGGCCGCTGACAAGGCCAGGCTGGCTGAAATCCATCAGGCTTTAACAGGCTTTGAGACAGCCTATACAGAAAGCGGCCAGTTGCTTTATTACCTAGATGCCAATGGCCGTTATGATAGTAAAGAGCGCCTGGTCGACTTATTGGACTATATGGACCAGACTGGCATTTTAGCCCGCACAGTCCTGCTCGAAGAACCTTTTGCCGAAGAGGCCCAGATTTCAGTCAAGGGCCTGCCTGTTCGGGTGGCGGGCGATGAAAGTGCCCACAGCCCCCAGGATGTCTGTCATTTGATTGATGATCTGGGCTACAGTGCCATCGCCTTAAAGCCGATCGCCAAAACCTTAAGCGTTACCTTGACCATGCTGGACGAGGCCAAAAAACGTGATGTACCGGTTTTTTGCGCTGATTTGACTGTCAACCCCCTCATGTGCGACTGGAATAAATATGTTGCCAGCCGCCTGGCGCCCTTGCCTGGCCTGAAAATCGGGGTTGTTGAAAGTAACGGTGCACAAAATTACAGTAACTGGCAGCAGATGAAGGCCTGCCATCCTCTGGCCGACGCCGGCTGGCTTGATCCTGTCGCCGGTGTCTATGAGCTGGGTGAAGAATTCTTCCAAACCAGCGGTGGCGTTTTACTGCCGCCCCTGGCTTATGAGAAATATTTTCTGCCCTGATTGAGAAAGGAATAATCAATGCCCTTGCCCCTTGGAATAGCTATTGTCGGTTGCGGCCTGGTTGCAGATTTTCATCTAGCAGCCCTGGGCCAGTTGGCTGATTTTCACCTGGTCGGTCTATTTGATAAAAATAAGGCTGCTGCTGATAGATTGGCAGCCCAGCATAAGAGCCGGGCCTATAGCTCATACGAAGACCTATTAGCTGACAGCGCCGTCCAGGCCGTGGCTATCTGCACCCCCAGTGGGCTGCACGCTGAACAGGTCCTGGCAGCACTAGCCGCAAAAAAGCATGTCCTGACTGAAAAGCCCCTGGCCCTCAATCTGGCTGATAGTGCCCAGATAGTCGCCGCAGCCCGCCAGACTGGCCTTCTAGTCAGTGTGGTCAGCCAGCTGCGCTTTGCACCAGCCATCCAGGAAGCTAAAAAAATCATTAGTTCCGGCCGGCTGGGCCGCCTGGTGACTGGCGATGTTTACATGAAGTACCACCGCTCCAAACAGTATTACGCCGAAAATGACTGGCGTGGTACCATCAAAATGGATGGCGGCGGGGCCCTGATCAACCAGGGTATCCATGGGGTTGATCTGGCCAGGTACCTTTTAGGTCCGGTCACAAGCATCTTTGCCCAGGCCAGAACCCTGGTCCATGAGATTGAGACAGAGGATACCTTGAGTGCCGTGCTGACTTATAGCAGTGGTGCGCTAGGGGTCATCCAGGCCACGACCAGTGTCTATCCGGGTTTTTCGCGGCGCCTGGAGATCAGTGGCGACAAGGGCAGCCTGGTCATTGAAGAAGACAAGATTGTTCAGCTGGATATCTTGGGTGAAGCGCCCTTCCGCCCGGAAGCCAGACCTGAATTTGATTCCTGGCATGATCCGGCCAAGATCAATCCAGCTGGCCACCTGGCCCAGTACAAAAACTTCCTGGCCGCAATCAGGGGCCAGGCCAAGCTTTTAACCGATGCCCAGGCCGGGCATGAGGCTTTAGAAATTATCATCAGCGCCTACCGCTCTTCCCAAAAACAGCAAGTGATTTATTTAGATCAAAAGGAGTAGCAAAATGATCAGGATTGGTGCAATCACAATTGACACATCCCACCCCCTCGCTTTCGCTAAACTTTTAGCGGAAGACAAAAGAGCTAAGTATGTCGGAGTATATGACGATTCATTCCGTTCCGATGCCGAAGTTGAGGGTTTTGTGAAAAACTTCGGCCTGGAAAAACGCTGTTCCAGCCTGGCAGAACTGGCTGATCTGGTCGATATAGGTTTCATCCACAGCTGTGACTGGGACCGCCATTTAGACTATGCCCTGCCCTTTATTGAAAAGGGCAAGCCGGTCTTTATCGATAAACCAATTGTCGGCAATCTCCAGGACTGCCAGAAGCTGACCGAACTGGCCCAGGCCGGCGCTGTCATTTTAGGTTCATCCTCAGTCCGCTATGCCCATGAGATCGTCCAGTTTGCAGAACAATCAGCCAGTGAGCGTGGCGAAATCATCAGTGTCTTCGGCACTTCCGGTGTTGACGAGTTCAACTACGGTATCCACGTTGTCGAAGGCATCTGCGGCCTGGTCCAAAAACCAGCTGTGGCTGTCAAGTTCATCGGCCGGGGCAGCCGGGACGGCAAGACCAGTGAGAGCTTTTATATTGATTTTGGTGACGGGCAAAATGCCATCTATAACACCTTCATGGGGACCTGGCAGCCCTTTGCCTATACCATCATGACTACCAGCAAAACTTTCCAGTTCACGGTTGATACAGGTAAAATTTATGCTGCCCTGCTGGATGAGATCTTTGCTCACCTGGCTGGCCAGCCCAGCCGGATAGTCAGTGTCAATGACCTGGCTGACTCCGTCAAGATCATGCTGGCAGCCCGTATTTCCCGTGCCCAGGGTGGAACCCTGATTAAGCTAGATGAAATACCTTTGACTGATCCCGGTTATGACGGGGCTGAATTCTATGCCGGCTACAGCGCAGCTGCCAAGCCCATGTATCTATAAGAAAAGAGGGATTTTATGGCCAGATTTGTTAAAGTCAGCGTAATCGCTCCCAGACCGCATGTGCTGGATCCGCACAAGGACCTAAGCAGCAGTGTTGAGGAAATGATCCGGCACTGGGATGCCCAGTTAAGCCATGTCCTGTGTGACCAGCCCGACCTGGTCGTCCTGCCGGAAGCCTGCGACCGGCCGCCTAATTTCACCATGGCCCAGCGCCAGGAATATTATGCTGCCAGAGGAGATAAGATTCGCGACCATTTTCAGGAGGTCGCCCGGCAAAACAACTGCAATATTGCCTATTCCGCAGCCCGCAGCATGCCGGACGGCAGCATGCGCAACTCGACCCAGTTCATTAACAGGCAAGGTGGGATTGATGGTATCTATAATAAGAACCACCTGGTCACAACTGAACTGACCAAGGGTAATATCTACTATGGCAAGGAGGCACCTGTCATCCAGACAGATGTCGGCACAGCCGGCGGAGTGATCTGCTTTGATCTTAATTTTGAGGAACTGCGCCAAAAATACGCCCAGTCCCGCCCTGAAATGCTGGTTTTTTCCTCCATGTACCATGGCGGCCTGATGCAAA
>CAZZGG010000001.1:0-16750 GCA_964654125.1 uncultured Oscillospiraceae bacterium | reverse complement strand
CTCCTGCCAGGCCTGGTTCATCGGTAGTGTAGCCGGTGACCAGTGCACAATTATCAATCCTCTCGGTGACCTGGTGGCCCGCTCCACCAATTACTACCCTTACGTCACAGCTGATATCAACTTGGATTACAAGGTGGTCCATATTGATTACAACAATCAGAAGTTTGCTGCTGCTAAAGAGAAGTACGGCAATAAGATCAAGATCTATGATCCAGGTCATGTCGGTGCAGTCCTGCTCACTGCCGAGTCACCTGACCTGACTGTTGATGATGTGCTGGCTGAGTTTGAGATTGAGGTCTGGGACGATTATTACGCCCGTTCCCTGGCCCATCGCCACCAGCCCGGCCACATTGAGCCCTAAAAGAAAGGATTTCGCATGGCCAGGTATGTCAAGGTAAGTGCTCTGGCACCCGCCTATCCTGAGTTTGGGCCGCATAAGGATGCCCCAGCTCTAGTTAATGCCATGATCCGTCATCTAGATGACCAGTTGACCAGTGTGCTTTGTGACCAGCCTGACCTGGTGGTACTGCCGGAAGTCTGTGATCGGCCCGCCAATCTGAGCCCGGTGCAAAGGCAAGCTTATTATGCAGCCCGGGGTGACCAGATCCGCGATCACCTCATGACTGTGGCTCGCCAGGCCGGCTGCAATATCGCCTACTCGGCTGACCGCAGCCTGCCGGACGGCAGCATGCGCAACTCGACCCAGTTCATCAACCGCCAAGGCGGTCTGGATGGTATCTATAACAAGAACCATCTGGTCACCACGGAGCTGGAGGAAAGCGGCATCCTTTATGGCAAGGATGCCCCCTTGATCAGGACTGATTTCGGTACGCTTGGCGCTGCTATCTGCTTTGACCTTAACTTTAAGGAGCTGCGCCAAAAATACGAAAAATCACAGCCTGAGCTGTTGGTCTTCTCTTCCATGTACCACGGCGGTCTGGTACAAAACTATTGGGCCTATTCCTGCAGGTCCTGGTTTATCGGCAGTGTAGCCGGGAACCAGTGCACCATTATCAATCCTCTAGGCGATCTGGTGGCCCGTTCCACCAACTACTATCCTTTTATCACAGCTGATATCAATCTGGATTATAAGGTGGCCCATATTGCCTATAATGAAGCAAAGTTTGCTGCTGCCAAACAAAAGTACGGCAGCAAGGTCAGGATCTATGATCCTGGCCATGTTGGAGCTGTCCTGCTGACCAGTGAGTCAGATGATATAACAGCCCACGATCTGGTTCAAGAATTTGCGATTGAGCTATGGGATGACTATTATGCCCGTTCCCTGGCCCACCGGCAGATACCAGGCCATATTGAAAGCTGATTACACAAATTGAGGAGGGATATATTTTGACGAAAAAAGTTAAAGTCGGCGTGATCGGTTGCGGAGGTATGGCCAACAGTGTCCATCTGCCCAGCCTGACCGGGATTGAGCAATGTGAAGTCACGGCTGTTTGTGATCTGATCGCAGAAAAAGCTCAGGCAGCTGCAGAAAAATTCTCAGTGCCTAAGACTTACACTTCCCACCAGCAGATGCTGGACGAAGAAGAGCTGGACGGAGTGGTCTGTCTGGTCGAGCCAGACCGGATGTACCGGGTTGTTTATGATTGCCTTAAGGCCGGCAAACATGCCATGATGGAAAAACCAGCTGGCATCAATTCCTTCCAGGCTGATTCCCTGGCCCGCACAGCCGCCCAAAAGGGCAAGATGCTGGCGGTAGCCATGAACCGGCGTCATATCCCCTTGGTCCAGCACATTCTGGGCCTGATGCGGGAACTGACCCCGATCACCCAGGTTGATGGAGTTTTCATTAAAAGTTCTGACATCGCCAGCGGCTGGCACTACATGGACGCCTTTGTCTCAGACATCATCCATGCAATTGACCTGGTCCGCTACCTGGCTGGTTCGGAACCGGTCAAGGCAGCCACTATCGCCGGCCGCAACAACAGCCCGGTTGACAATGCCTGGAGCAGTATTATCCAGTTTGCCAATGGCGTGACCGGCACTCTCAAAGCCAATTACCAGACAGCCGGCCGGGTCCACTCTTTTGAAATTCATGGGCCCAAGGCCAGCGCCTTTATTAATCTGGGCTTTGGCGGCTCAGCCTGCGAGGCTAAAATCCTGCACGCCTCCGGTAAAAGCATCTATTCTCTGGCTTCTGCCGGTGTTTCCGGAACTCCTCTGGAGACTTTTGATGGCATGGCTATGGCCGGTAGCACTGAGTTTTATCAGTACTACGGTTTCAAGCAGGAAAATGAAAACTTCATCGACTGTCTCTTGACAGGTAATCAACCATTGTGTACTATCGCTGACGCTGCTAAGAGCATGCATATGGCCGAAATGCTTTTGGCAAGCACGATCTAACCGCCCGATTACAGACGCATCCGCCGCCCCCATCAAAGGGGCATGTAGAGCCCAAGGAAAAAGTCAAAAGGAGATTTTTATGAAAAAGATTTTTTCAACAGTGCTGATCCTGGTCCTAGCCCTGGCCATGCTGGCCGGCTGTGCCGGAACAGCAACAACCGGTGCTGGCGCAGGAACCACCAAGCCAGATTCAGGCACAACAGCTGCCACTGCCGGCACCACAGCAGCAGAAGCAACTGATCCAGCTGAAGAAGGCTTGTTCCCAGCAGACGATAACTTCAACCTGACCGGTTATCCGATCGCAAACAGCCCGATCACCTTCACAACCCTGGTTGCCACCGGTCCTTCCCAGGCCGACGACTGGAACGATTATACAGCCCAAAAATACTGGTCTGAATACACCAATGTTTATTTTGATTTTGAGTATGTTTCCAGCACCGACTGGGACACCCAGATCAATCTGAAACTTTCCACAGGCGATTTCCCTGACCTGATTAAATCAAACCTCAACACCACCATCTTGCAGACCCATGGCGTCGAAGGCGGCAAGTTCATGAACTATGCTGATTACTACGAAGTCTACATGCCGCAGATGGCCAAGGCGTTTGACAACTATCCGGAAATCAAGGCTTTCGGCACCATGGCCAATGGCGCTATCTATGAGCTGGTTCAGTATATCTGGACTTACACCATGGCCACCCCCATCTACTACCGTGACGACATGAGAAAAGAAATGGGTGCAGAACTGCCCAAGACAACCGATGAGTTCTATGAGCTGCTGGTTGATATCAAGGAGTTCTACAGTGATGTGGAAGGCTTCTATCCTTTCATCAGCAACACCGCCAATATGCATAACAACCTCTTCCCGGCTTTCGGCCCCGGCTGGCAGGTTGGTTTCGGCGATAACGGCGACGGCAAAGTCGCTTACAACTATGCGACAGAACAATGGCGTCATTACCTGGAATTCGCAGCTAAGCTTTATGCTGAAAAACTGATCGACCAGGAAATCTTCACCATGGATGCAGCCACCATCAATGCTAAAGTTAAAGATGCGCTGAGCTATTTTAACGGCAATGTTGGCACCCAGCTGACCGCTGAGCATTATGCCAGTGGCGAAATCGAGACCAAGATCCTGCCTCCGCTGACCTCTGAGTTTGACAGTGAGCAAAAAGTACGTGGCCTGGCCACCAGCAGCTGGTGCGGCGTTGTCATCAACGAAAAATGCGAAAGCCCGCAGTATCTGATGCGCTACTTCGACATGTTCTACACTGAGCCGGAAGACGAATTTGACGGCATTTGCGGTCTTTCTTCCTGGCTGGGCATCAAGGGCATTGACTGGGATCTGTCAGATGACGGCGAAAACTATTTCCGCATCCTGCCTGATGACACCTTTGGCCTGTCCGAAGAAGAATACAAGAACAAATACGTTTATGGCGGCGGCTACACTGGCTTAGTCATCCTGGACAAGTTCCCGATCAACAACCCGACCCAGGAAATGAAGGCTTACGAAAGTGCTGAAAAATACTATCCCTACATGAAGGATCTGCTCTTTGATGCTCAATTCAAGTATGCCGATGAAGATGCAGCCCAGATCGCTAACCTGATGACCGACATTGACACCTATGTCAATACAGCTACAGCCCAGTTCATCAATGGCACAGTCAAACTTGACGATGCCAGCTGGGACGATTATGTCAAGACAATTGAGCAGATGGGCATTGATGAAGTCCTCACACTCAAACAAGAAGGTTACGAGCGCTGGAAGGAAGCCATGGGCAACTAGGCAAAACTGCCAGCTGTTAATCACAAACTGATACAAATCTCCTGCCTTCCGGGGCAGGAGATTTTCTTTTTGCAACAAAGCAGGCTATATGCTATATTGAAAAATAATGTCACAATGCAGTTGCAAGGAGAAAATAGATGGTTTTAGATGAGACAAACGCTCGATTGATTAACGATTATGGTGCCAGGCTGAAAGACATAAATCGCAGCTGGCAAGCCATTCAGCAGACAGAAAAGACCTGGAACTTAAAAAAATACCAGCAGCAGCTGGACAAAATCATTCCTCTGCTTGAGCAGCTGGAAGCCAGCTGGCCTGAGACAGTTGCAGCCTTGGCCCAGTTAACAGACAAAATCAACCAGACAGTGGCTGGCCCAGATTATATCGCAGAACTGGAAGCGGAACTTACAGCAGCTGGTGTCAATTTTACGGGTGAATTTCCTAACTATATGCTGCCGCCTTTCAACCTGCAGATCAATCTGGACAGTTTTGAAGCCAGGCTTGCCATGGGACGCAAGAACGAACGCAGCTCGGATCTTAATCCGCAAAACCTGGCCCTGTGGGTAGCCAAGCGCTATAAGACAGTCCTGGGCCGCCGTTTCAATGCCACTGCCTTCATGAAGGATCTGATCAATGCCTACCAGCTGGCTACCCAGCTTAAATTCCGCGAAAAGTCCGAAAAATGGGGTGTGGCTGTCCCGATCAAGGATATTTATGACATCATGACAATCCGGGCGGCCAGCCGGCGCGAATACCCGCGCCAGTTTTTCAGCTTTGACCTGGGCCTTTTTAAAGAAGAAGCCGCCCTGCAGCTGGGCCGCCACCGTTTTGAACTGGGCTTTGCCCGCAACCCCTCCCGGGCCATGACTGTCGTGGACAGCAGCGGCCGGGAAAGTCATATCAGCAGTCTGACAATCTATCTTGATGAGGGTGATTCAGATGGCACTGGCAGTTGAAGACCTGATTAATCTGCGCCAGGGTACAGCCCCGGCTGACCTGGAGCTGGTCCAGGCCATGACCCTGGGCCAGGCCGCCTGGCTGGACCGTTTTATTCCTTATTACTTGGACGAGTTTATCCCAGCCGGCGGCAGCAAGGTCAAGCTGCTGGTTGGTTCTGAGGGCAGCGGCAAAACACATCTGCTGCGCTATATCCAGGCACAAGCCCTGCAAAAAGATTATACAGTGGTCTTTTTATCAGCCCGGACTGCCGGGGCCAAGCTAAATGATGTGCCCAACCTCTACCGACTCATCTCTGAGTCTTTGGCCAAAAATCAGCTGATCCAAGGCCTGGCCCGTAAGGTAGCCGAAGAGTTAGGTTATGGCCCTCAGATCTATAATGGTCAAAGTAAGCTCCTTCCCTATGTCATGCAAGAGGGTTATGGCGCACCTGACGCAGCCAGAGAGATCCGCATTGCAGCAGCACGGCTTTTAAAAAATGCCGATTTGAGTCCCTCCTTTTTTACTTGTGCTTTCACGCTTTTAAAGGACCATCTGATCAGCGAGGATCATCCAGGCCGGGCGCTGGCCCTTAAGTGGCTAGATGCCGAAAAGCTGACTACCCAGGAAAGAAGAGAATCCGGCCTCTTTGAAATCTTGCGTAAACCCACGGCCCGGCGCTGGCTCGACTCCTTGCTCAAGCTGATTGTTTTATCCGGCCAGCAGGGCCTGGTCATGCTGATTGACGATCTGGATGTGCTCTACGAACGCTCCGCAGAAACAGGCCGCTTTATCTACACCCCGGCCAATATCAAGGACACCTATGAGCTTTTCCGCCAGTTGATTGATGATGCTGACCTATTGCACAATTTTTTGCTGCTCTTGTCGGGCCGCCGCACCCTGCTGGAAGATGACCGGCGTGGTTTTAAAAGCTATGAAGCCCTCTGGATGCGCCTGCAGACCGGCCTGGTCCCATCCGGCCAGTTCAATCCCCTTTGTGATATCGTCGATGTCGACTTGCATCTAGCAGCCCAGGGCAGCGATTTTCCGCTACTATTATCCCGCCATCTAGATAGCATTTTTGCTCGCTACAGCCTGAAGAAAAAGCCTTTCGACCTGGCCAACGGTGCCGGCCTCAAGTCTGTAGTTGTCGGTACAGTCTATGCCGGTGACGAGGCGGAGGTGACCCATGCTTAACCGCTCTGCTCTTTTAGCAGTTGAATCACTGCGCTCCGGTATCCCGACCAGAAATTCCACCCGCATCCTGCCGGATATCAGGGCCGAGCTTTCTGGTCAGATCAGTCGTGACCTGGCCGGCTTTGACGATAAAATCCCCCAGGGCCGCTTGATCTGGGGCCAATACGGCCAGGGCAAGACCCATGCTCTCACCACCATGGAACACCAGGCCTTGGATAAAAATTTTGCGGTCAGCCGCATTTCTTTGAGCCGGGAAGTCTCCTGCCATAATCTTTTTCATTTTTTCAGCCAGGTGGCCTCCCGTATCCGCACCCCCAACTCAAGCTTGGACGGCCTGCAGCACTATCTCAACCAAATGCAGCCGGACGATATCAAGGGCTCCATCCTCTATCAGCCGGAACGTTATATTAATAATCTGCCGCTCCAAGTCCTGGAGGATTACTTTTTTGCCGAAGGCGAAGACAAGGAAATGCTCTATGGCGACCTTAGCGGCAGCAGGATTCCGGTCAGTGAACTGCGTCGTATTCATCGTCTGGTTAAGGGCAGCAGCCTGCCTGCCTTCAAGTTCCGAGTGACCCAGCATGCCTCAGCTTATTTTGGCCTGATAGCCGACCTGATCCAGCTGTGTGGTTTTGAAGGCTGGGTTATTTTGATCGATGAAGTTGAATTAATCGGTCGGCTGGGAAAAATTTCCCGCTACAAGGCCTACCGCAACCTGATCTGGTTGCTCAATTGGCAAAACAGCCTGCCCTACCCTATTTACACAGTGGCAGCGGCAGCCACCAGATTACAAGATGATCTCTGGTATGGCAAGAAAAATGATGATCGCACAGTCATGCCTGAGCTGGCGGACTTACGTGATGGCCCAGCAGCAGCCCAGGAGCTGAACGATTTTTTTGCCCGGGCTGTTTCTGAAAACGCCCTCAAGATCCTGCCGGCCCAGCCGGCCGCCCTAGTAGAGCTGCTTGACACCCTAGCTGATCTGCACGGCCATGCCTATAAATGGCCAGCCCAGCTAGACAGCACCCAGCTGATAGCCCAACTGGGTGCCCAGCCGGTCCGGACCTATATCAGGGCGGCTTTGGAGTTTTTAGATTTGGAATATCTTTATGGCAGTAGCAGCATTCCTGCTGCCAGCCACTTACAAGAAACTGACCTCAATGAAGAGGCAGATCCAGTCGACACGGCAGAGGAAGACTAGGCAGCCGCTTGCTAGAGGGTGTCTCTTTTCGCTTTGGCTGGGCTGCGACTAAGGTAAAACTCGCAACTAAGTTGCGAGTTTTTGTTTGCCTGATCTTTCATAAATTTGTTTGATCGCCAGATGGCTCAGGCTGGGTTAGGCAAGCTTTAGAGCGCACTGCTCTTTTACACATCAAACTCTGTTAGTAGCCTGGCTGCTGTGGCAACAGCACTTTGGCAAATCGGCTTGATCCTGTCCTGATCCGCTGCCCTAGCCTGGGCATCACGGATATCAATCCCGAGTAGCTCCCGGCATAAGAGAGTGCCTTTTTCCTCGGCAAAGCGGTCCGTCAGAGCCATGGTCTTGCCAGGACACTCATCAGTTCCGCCATAGCGCCAGCCCAGCACCATCAGGGCTCCGGTCAGGGCACCACAGACCTCGCCACAGCGCATGCCCCCGCCAAAGCAGGCTGCAAAACGCCTGGCCAGTTCCGGCTCAATGGCATAGTCAGCCACAAAAGCCTGGCAGACTGCCTGGGCACAGTTAAGGCCACTTTCATAGGCGGCCAGGGCTTGTTTTTCCTTTTCCATCTTCCTACCCTCTTTCACAAATAATCAGGCTGAATAGAGCTTGACAGTCTCATTATACTCTTTCAGGATGCTCTGCAGGATATCGACATGCTTGAAGTCGCGGTGGTATAAAATATTGATCTCACGAATCATACTCAAATTCTCAATCTGCAGGACAGTTATCTTACCTTTTTTCAATTCATCCAGACAAACACTGCGAGCCAGGATGGACACCCCGATATCCCGCCTGATCAGGTCCTTGATGGTCGCTGTATTATCCACCTCCAGGATGATATTGAATTCATCCAGGGAGATGTTGTGGCTCTCCAGGTGGGCTGTGAAGAGATTTCTTGTCCCGGATGAGGGCCGGCGCAGGATCAGCTTTTCTTTTTTCAGTTCATTGATGGTCACCATGCTCTTTTTAGCCAGCGGGTGGTTATTGGAGACAACCAGGACCAGGGAGTCTGTATCAAGCAAGAGTGAATTGACACTGGTATCCTGAACCTGGCCTTCGACAACTGCCAAGTCAATTTCATAGTTCTTGAGCATTTCATAAAGGTTTCTTATGGAATCAGAAATGATTGTTATGCTAGTCCGGGCATTTTTAGAGCTGTAATGGCCCAAAACTTCGGCTACCGCGTTACTTTCAGCCGTGTGGGTCACGCCGACAGTCAATTTGCGGATTTGCTTCTTTTCATTGCGCAGATCCTGGATAACCCGCTCATAAAGGGCGATATCTCGCCTGGCATACTGGATAATGATCTCTCCTTCACTAGTTGGCTTGATTTTATTGCCCACCCTATTAAATATTTTTATGGCAAAGCTGTCCTCCAACTGTTTTATATGTTGTGACACTGCAGGCTGAGTCAAGGACAAATGCTGGGCCGCCTTGGTAAAACTGTTGTGTTCAACCACCGCCAGTAGGGTGTATATTTTGGGATCAACCATGTCTTTGCTCCTTTTATTAGTTATTGTTATGAATACAAAAATAATCATAACTTCTTTTTATCACCTAAGCTGTTATAATGATAGCACAAGCAGTAAACAGGAGCAATTTCTCTTGTAATGAAGATTTTGCGACTCAGATTATTTTTCCAAAGCATCTATATCAGTTATCTGTTGCGGACCAACCGCAGATCAATTTGACAACAGCAGAAGTATCAAATGACAGACAAGGAGGATCTGCCGTGGCTTTAGTTTTTACCTATCTTAATGAGACAACAGTCATTTTACTGGCCCTGGCCGTCATGCTCTTTGCCGGTTTTTTAATGACGCGGCTGACCAAACTGGCCCATCTGCCCAATGTGACAGCCTATATCCTGGCCGGTGTCCTGATCGGACCTTATGTCCTCAACCTGATCCCGCGCGATATGATTAACAGTATGGGCTTTGTCAGTGATATTGCCCTGGCTTTTATCGCCTTCGGTGTGGGGCGGTTTTTTAAAAAAGAGAATTTTCGTGAGACTGGTATAGGTGTCATCATTGTCACCTTGTTTGAATCCATGCTGGCTGGCATCCTGATCACAGTCTCCATGCGCTTCATTTTTAACCTGTCCTGGAATTTTTCCTTGCTGCTGGGCGCGATTGCGACCGCAACCGCCCCGGCCAGCACCATGGTCACCATCCGGCAGTATCATGCCCGGGGCGACTTTGTAAACCTGCTCCTGCAGGTGGTGGCCTTTGATGATGCAGTCTGTCTCTTTGTTTTTTCTATAGCTGCCGCTATCGTAAATGCCGAAGGCGGCAGCGCCATGAGCATGGCCGATGTCCTCCTGCCCATCCTCTACAATATCGTGGCTTTAGTGATCGGGGTCCTGAGCGGATTTTTATTAAGCAGCCTGATGACCCCCAGCCGCAGCGAAGATAACCGGCTTATCTTGACCATTGCCTTGCTTTTGGGCATCGCCGGCCTCTGTGCCGCTGTACATATCTCACCACTGCTGGCCTGCATGCTGTTTGGCACGGTCTACATCAACAAGACAGAAGACAAGGAACTATACAGGCAGGTGGATAAGTTCACCCCACCGATCCTTTCCATCTTCTTTGTCATTTCCGGCATGAACCTGGATATCAGTTCCTTTGCCGGACTGGGTGTAATCGGAGTAGCTTACTTTTTCATCAGGATCATTGGCAAGTATATCGGTGCTTTTATCGGCTGCAGCATGGCCAAGACTAGCAAGGAGATCAGAAATTATCTCGGCCTGGCCCTGATTCCCCAAGCCGGAGTGGCTATCGGGCTGGCCTTTTTGGGCCAGCGTATCCTGGCCCCTGAGGCGGGCACCATGCTCTTGACTATCATCTTATCTTCTTCTGTGCTCTATGAGATGGCCGGCCCGGCCAGCGCCAAGGCAGCTCTGGTCCTGTCCGGAGCCATCAGCAAGGAAAGATTGGCCGCCGGCCGGCACCAGCGCAGGCGCTCCCGCAGCAAGCTGTCCTAGACTTCCAGGATCACCTTACCGACATGGTCGCTATCTGTTAGGATTGCCTGGGCTTTTTCGGCCTGGTCCAGCGGCAAGACAGCATGAATCAAAGGCACAATCTCCCCTTTTGCCAGCAGGGGCCAGGCCTCCTGTTCCAAGCCTGCCATGATCTTGGCCTTGGTTGCCAAGGGCCGGTTGCGCAAGGTGCTGCCGATCAGGCGGATGCCCCGCACATAAAGCGTCCTTAAGTCGAGCTTGGTTATATCACCCGCCAAGGTAGCGATCATGATCCAGCGGGCACCCCGGGCTAGATAGGGCAAACTCTCGCCCATGCCAGCGCCGCCCAGACAGTCAATCACCAGATCGACCGGAAAACCAAGCTCTGCCTGCTCCTTTAAGGCAGCTGCTGTCTGGTCACTGGAACCATAGATGATATGATCAACACCCAGCTGCTCAACCAAGGCCGCTTTTTCTTTTTTGCGCAGGCTGGTGATAACACGCAGGCCATAGCTCTTAGCCCAGGGGATCAGGATTGAGGCCAGGCCACTGCTGCCAGCATGCATGAGCAAGCTTTCGCCCGGCTGGGCCTGGCCTTCAATAAACAGGTTCAAGTAAGCTGTGGCAAAGGCTTCTGGCAGGGCTGCTGCCTGGATAAAGGAAAAACCTTGCGGCACAGGCAAAAGCAGGCTCTGGTGGACCGCTACAGCTTCAGCATAGCCGCCTCCGGCCAAGAGGGCACAGACCTTGTCCCCGATCTGCCAGCGGCCGGCCCGGGCTACAGCATCGCCCAGAGCCACTACTAGGCCGGCCACCTCCAGGCCGGGCCATTCCGGTGCTCCGGCTGGCGGCGGATAAAGGCCGGCCTTTTGTAAAAGGTCGGCCCGGTTGATGCCGGCCGCCTTAACCTGGATAACAACTTCGTCTGCTGCCGGGACAGGATAAGGAACTTGGCCGGCCACGAGCCGGCCTTCTTTTATTAGCATGGCTTTCATAAAACACCTCGTAAATCATTGCTGCCAGTCAAACAAGACACCTAAGGGAAAACCAGCCGGGTCTTCCAAAAGCTGCCGATAAAGCGAGACGGCCTGGCCGGGCGGGACAATCTGCTGGATCAGTTTTTTAAAGGAGAGCCGGCCGCCTGCCAAAAGAGCCAGCAGGGCCTGGCAGTCATCCCGGGCGATCCAGTTACCGGGCCGGGACTCCAGCTGGGGCCGGGCAAAGTTATTAGCCCCGATTACACTGATACCGCGGCCGTGGACTAGATGGTAAAAGTCAAATTCTGCAACCGGATCACGGGTGCAGCCTAAAAGAATGACCCGGCCAAAGTCAGCGGCAGCGGCTGCTGTTTGGGCCACAGCCGCTCCGACACCACTGGACTCTATCGCCACAGCGGCTCCCCGGCCCCGGGTCAGCGCCAAGACAGCAGCCTGATGATCAGACAAAAGAGGATCCAAAGCCTGGTCAGCCCCCAGTTCCAGGGCCAGCTTGCGTCTTGCCGCGTGTGGGTCCACAGCCAGGATAGGCACAGCTCCACCTAAGTGTAATAGCTGTACTGCCAACTGGCCCAGAATACCCAGGCCGGCCACTAAGGCGCTTTCGCCGATCTCCAGCCGGGCCTTGCGTACTGCAGCCAGGGAAAACCCGGCAATTATGACTAGGCCCGCCTCTTGCAAAGAGACCTCTGCCTGCCTGATCTTAAAGACTTGATCTGCCGGGACGATATTATATTGCTTGTGCTGGCCAAAGTAGACTAGGACCCGGTCAGATACCTGGAGATCCTCTACTGCCGGACCAACCGCCCGGACTAGACCTGACCCGCTGTAGCCAAAGGCGCGCGGAAAAACTGCCTGCTCCAGAACAGTCCTGCTACTGACCTGGACCGCCCCACTTAAGTTATCTCTTTCTGTACCGGCACTGACAGCTGTGTAGGCCATTTCGACCATGACTTCATGGTCTTCTAGCCTGTCCGGTAAGGGCAACTCGACCAGTTCGACCTGGCCGGGTCCTGTAAAAAGAATCTGCCGGTTCATGCTTGGACCAACTCTTTCCTGGCCAGATAATCATCCATGCGCTGGCTGACGGCTGCTGCAGGTATAAAAGGCATATTCGGCTCCAGGCCAGCCAGCTCCCGGGCCAGGCCCTCTGCTAAGGGCATCAGGTCAGACTGCTTGAGGCCGGTAATGCGCAGGATC
Organism: uncultured Oscillospiraceae bacterium; assembly: GCA_964654125.1. Classification (GTDB taxonomy): domain Bacteria; phylum Bacillota; class Clostridia; order Saccharofermentanales; family UBA5734; genus JAAYBY01. Next base: position 4,115 of record CAZZGG010000001.1, on the reverse strand, counting down.
TTGCTGTTATCAATCCGACGGTCAAAGAGGCGGTCATAGTGGAGCTGGTAGCTTTGCGGTGAGCGCAGGTCAGGTGCCCCCAAGATGGCCAGGAAATCCATTGTGCTGGCGGCAACATAACTAAGGCCGATCTGGCGGCGGTAGATCTCGGCTATTTCCTGCCAGCTGTGATGTTCGGCTGTGGCAACAACAAAAGCCTGGCCCAAGGCCGCATCTTTAAAGAGCAGGCCAGCCAGCATCTTAGCCACATCACCCGCCCAGGTCATGGTGCCTTGGACTGTGAGAGCGGCCTGGGGCAGGACAAGGGCCTTTTTTTGCCTACTACGCCCAACCACTAGATCCGCCTCCAGGGTAACCAGCTGGAAGCGTCTTTTCGAATAAGTGATAGCCGGCCGGACAATAGTCCAGTTACGATAGCCCGAGCTCTCCAGCAGATCCTCCTGGCGGGCCTTGATCAGGGCATAATCTTCTGTCTTCAGAAAATGTGCATCAGCTGAGCTGTCCAGCAGCTGGGCTGATGTTTCGTTAATCAGACCATCCCCCTTATCGTAAACCCGGTAGGAGGAAAGGTAGATATAGTGGTCTGTGTGGTCCAGTAAGAGCCCCAGCCGCCGGGCAAAGTGATCTGTTTTATAAATGAGGAAGTCAACTATGGCATCAAAGCCCGACTGCAGCAGGCTGGCCAGATAGTTGTCATCTAAGGCGTCGGCCCGCTCATAGTGGACGTCAGCAGAAAAGCTGCTTTTTTCTTCCAGGGCTACCACATGGACCTGGTGCCCCTGGCTGGCTAAAAGTGGGACCAGGTAGGTGCCCATGGCACCGGTACCGCCCAGGACCAGAATCTTTTTGCTTTTTTCTGTCATTTTCTCCTCCTCAGGCCAGGCCACAGGCAGCCAGGACCAGTTCATGCAGTTCCAGTTCGTATGCGTAATTATAGGGGTTTTCTTTTTCACCATGAATGTAGGCAGCAAAACTGCGCATCATGTCATCGTAGCGGCCACCCTGATCAGGCAGCTCGATCTTTTGCTTGCAGTCGCTATATTCCCGGCCCGCTGTATCAGTGGCCAGGGATACTGTCATTTCCGTTGGGTTCTCCAGGGGCTTGATCTCGACTGTACCGTACTCGCCACAGACCACCAGCTGGCGGCGGCCATAACCATTGATCTCGGTTGAGTTGGCTCTAATACTGGAGATACCATGCTCGTATTCGAAAAGAGCCAGGCCATGATCCAGGGCAGGCAGCCCGGCAAAGCCGGTCGAGCGGTTAAAGGCATGAACTTTTTTTGGTCTGCCCTGGATCAGGTAGACCAGATCCACCATATGGCAGCCCAAAAAGAACATGTTGCCACCGGGCAGGCCAGCCAGCCACTCTCGTTTCGCCTCACTGTGCTGGGTGTTCATGCAAGCATCGACCTGGTAAATTGTGCCCAGGGCTCCGCTGCGGACCAACTCCAGACATTTAAGCACGGCCTTGTTGTAGCGGTACATATAGCCGATCTGGACCAGCAAGTTCTTTTGCGCGGCAATCTCTAGCAGTAAAGCAAAGTCAGCCAGGTCAGGCCCGGCCGGCTTGTCGATATGCAGATGAACCCCCTGTCTGGCCCAGCGCAGAGCTGTTTTGATCAGGTCAAGCTCATAGGTCTCAATCAGCACTGCATCAACACCGCGGGCCAAAAGCTCGCTTTCACTAAGCCAGTCCAGTCCGGCATAAACGGGCTTATCTTTATTTAACTCATATTGTAAAGGGTCAGGCTCATGTATGCCGATTAGTTCGAAAAGATCAGGCATATTTCGCACTGTTTCCATAAAACCACTGCTGTGGTCATGGGCAGTGCCAATATGGCCCAGGCGGATTTTACGCTTCACGCTGTCACCTCTTTTTTGGTTGATATACTTCTATAATGCCACAAAATATCTTAAGTGAGTTCACTCTTTAACTGAACCCAGCATAACACCTTTCACAAAATATTTTTGCAGGAAGGGATACAGGACCAGTACAGGAACTGTGGATATAATAATCAGGGCATATTTGATCAGCTCAACATAACGGGCTTTATCTTCCCCGCCTATATCGCCTATCATCTCGCTCGCATTTGCCGATATTAATATCTGTCACCAGAAAGATCCAGGCACACTCAATCCAATTTGGTTTGAACGATCAGGCCCTGGCTGTGATCACATCATGTAGTGGTGGGGTTCTTGATCATCCCGGATCCGCACCAACATTGAGGAAGCACTATACCTTTCCTGCAAGGCTTTGATGCCAAAGCCCAGTTTTTCTGAATGAGTTCCACTTCCTGAAAATAGCCGAGCCTGACACTTAGCTTGAGCTGTCTGTTGAAGTCAACATCACTGTGAGTATTCCGATTCTAAATGAGCTATTAGTCCGGTGCAGAGGGAGCCAGTGCTAACACAATTTTGCTTAAGTTAGCACAGCAACAGGCTTGTTCAGTAGAACAGCTCCCAGTCTGTAACTGCTTGCGGGTTAGTGGATTGCCGCTCCAGTAAGTTGATAGGCAAAATCATGGCCTGCGCTTTACTCTGGGATCCCTGCGGGGCTTCGATCATACCCAGCAGGCAGTTTGCGGCTTCCTCGCCCAGACCTTGGGTGGAAACATTAATGGTGCTGAGAGACGGTGTGAGAAGCGAGGAGATGAAGATGTTGTCGAAGCCGATGATCCGCACATCTTTGGGCACTGTGAGTCCATGTTCACGCATCGCTTTGATGGCCCCTATTGCCATCAGGTCATTGGCAGCGAATACCCCGTCCAGTTCCAAAGAATTCATTAGAAAGTTCTTCATCTGAGCGTAGCCGCCCACCGCCGTGAAATCACCATGGCCGACATGGGGCGGAAAGCCGGCCTTCTCCAATGCGCTGTGGTAGCCTTGGGCGCGCTGTCTGGCCCACTGCACCGTCAGGGGGCCTGCTATATGGGCGATAGATTTGCAGCCAAGGTCCAGCAGATGCTTTGTGGCCATCTGCCCGCCCAACACGTTATCCACCAGCACCGAACTGATGCCAGAGCCTGTAAGGTTGCGTTCCAAGCTGACTACAGGGATAAGCCTGCCGCGGGTCTGGAGAGTAGTTAGCTTTTGAAAATATGCCTTGTCGGCATCATCCACGATGGAATCGATGATGATACCCTCAGCTCCACCGGCCATCAGCATATCCACATACTTCTTTTCCATAACCGGATTCAACTTGCTGACATACAGCACCAGGGTATATCCCCTCTGTTCGATGGCTTTCTGGATACCAGAAATGACCTGAGGGAAAAACACGCTGTCAATCTGAGTGACAATGAGGCCGATGGTCATGGTCCTGTTACGTTTTAGATTGCTGGCGACCATGTTGGGACGGTAGCTGTGCATTTGAATAGCGTCTTGTATGCGCAGGCCCATCTCTTTGCTGACATTTTTCGAGCCAGTAAGGTAGTTGGAGACTGATGAAATAGACACTCCCGCCGTTTTTGCCACATCCTTTATCGTTGCCACAGACTTCCACGACCTTCCTTTGATATTTGCGGTGTTGTTTGCCGTATTATACCTCATTCAGAGATTGCATTCAAATATATCAGTAAAATTTTACTTATTTTACTGATATATTTTACTGACTGATGGAACCGATACTCTTCATAACATTGACGCATCAGTATTTATCTTGCATAATAGGAGACACAAGAGTCAATCTGATGCCAATGGTGAGGCATATCTAACCCAATAATAAAAACGATTTACCAGACCAAAGATGCCCCACCCCACATCAATGAATCTGGGAGGATCAGATCATGTCATCTTCACTAACATTACGCGCAATACAAGAGGGGAAAGGGATCTTCCGCCTAGCACCTACCTGGGTGCCGCGCTCCTTCTGCCGACCAGACCGGCGGCTGAAACTGCATCCAGACGATTATTACGCTTTGGGTCTGAAGCGAGGCGCCATTGACGAGCGTTGGCTTTCCTCCACCACCAATGCTGACAACGGCCCCGGCACTCCTGAAGATGAGGGGCTCAGTTATATCACTATGACGGACGGCACCCAGGTTTTGCTGCGGGATGCTGTGGCTGAGGGCAGGGGTGAGGTGATTGGCAAAGCTCTGTGGGACAAATATGGC